>JAGXLK010000430.1 GCA_018334735.1 Planctomycetota bacterium
ATTCGAGAGAGTGCGAGCAAATCTTCTATTATTGCGCCTAACCGGTCGGCCTGTTTCCCCACTATTTTCAGGAATCGTCGCGTCTTTTCGGGATCATTCTCAGAAGCTGTCTGCAGGGTTTCGATGAAACCTTTTATGGCTGTGATAGGAGTTTTCAGTTCATGGGAAACGTTCGCGACGAAATCACGCCGAATTCTCTCGAGCCGACGCAGACGTGTGACATCGTTCATAACGATAAGGGCACCGATTTCGCGTCCCTGCGCGTCCTCCAGCGCCGTGCCATGGGCCTGAAGCACGCGTTCCTGTTCGTCCTGCAGAATAATATCATCTTCAAGCGGCAGGTCACCCTCGAGGGTGCGTCTCACAAAATCCTGCAACTCGGTAACACGTATGACCTCTTCAAGAACGCGCCCACGGGCCTGTTGCGCGTCGACCTTCAGAATTTCCTCTCCCGCGTCGTTAACCGCCAGAACATGTCCCTCGACATCCACAGCGATAACCCCTTCGGTCATACTTGAGAGAATCGCTTCCCGTTCATTGCGTTGTCGCAGTATTGTATGGATCTGGTCATCGAGCTGACTCGCCATCTCGTTGAGCGATTCCGCCAGTGCAGCAAATTCTTCAGAACGGGGAATAGGCAGTTTCTGGTCCAACTCCCCCCGGGCGAATTTCTGAGCCCCGTGTTTCATCTGATCGAGGGGGAGGGTGATCCGCCGTGAAATATAGAGACTCAGACCCGCGAGCAATATGGCAACGATCACTGCCCCCCAAAAGATTTTAGTGTGGAGGGAACTCAATGTCCTGTCGATTGAGGTCAGGGGCACAGAGGTCCGGACCACCGCAATCGGTTTCTCATCCTCCCGTGAAAGCGCTCGTACAGGAAGTGCATAATACATCATCCTTCTCTCCAGAGTGGCACTGAATCGGCGTGAGGATCCTTCTCTTCCCTCCAATGCCTCCTTTATCTCCGGTCTTTCGGCATGATTTCCCATTACCTTCGGATCCTCGTGGGAGTCCCCTACAACTTCTCCAGAAGGCTGTATGACAGTGATACGGGTTTCCGTACGGTGTCCGAGCCGTCGGCACAGTTCGTTAACGGCCTCCCAATCTTTATTTCTGACAAGCTCAGCCACACGTTGCTCGATCAGCATAGATCGAGCCGCCAAACCGTGTTCGGTCTGATTCAGGTGGAAACGCCGGAAAACAGCCGTCCCATACAGAGTGGCCGCAAGAAGAGCCACAAGAATAATGGCCATGTAAGAAGGGAAAAGATACCACAACAAGCTTCTACGAGACATCACTTATTCCTTGAAACGGTAGCCTACACCGCGAACTGTCTCAATATATTTGCTGGCCTCGCCGAGCTTTTTCCGCAAGCCCGCGACCTGGACATCGACGGATCTATCAGTAACAGGATAATTGGAACCCCTCAAAGCGTCAATAATCTGATTTCGGGTGAAAACCCATCCGGGACGTCGCGCCAGAAGATGGAGCAACCGGAACTCAGTATTGGTGAAATCGGCAGCTTCCCCGTCTATCAAAACTTCGTGACGACCGGGATGTATGACAATATCATGGATCTTAAGAACCGCACTCTCGTCGGTAACTTTCTCCGACTTCCGCCTCAAAACTGCCCTGATTCTTGCCACCAAAACCCTTGGGCTGAAAGGCTTTGTGACGTAATCATCCGCGCCCAGTTCCAGTCCGGCAACCACATCCGCCTCCTCACTTTTTGCCGTCAGTATAACGATAGGAATGTGGGCAGTCCTGGCCTCGTTCTTCAACACCCGGCAGACCTCAAGCCCCCCTATACCGGGAAGCATTAAATCGAGGACGATCAGATCCGGGCGTTCCTCCCGCGCTTTTTCGAGCGCGTCTTCTCCCGTCGCAACGCCGTCAACCCGGTAGCCTTCCTGACTCAAATTGAAGGTCACAAGCTCCAGGATATTCTCTTCGTCCTCAACAACCAGTATTTTTTCTCGTGCCATCTCACATTTTCCTTACATACAAGGGCTCTTGTTATCGCCCGCACGGGGTGCAACTCTGTCAGTTTCTTTAGTATGCCCCCCAAATATGAGCGTTTTGTTAGCAGAAGGTGAATGTTCGGTACAGTTATGCGAATTCTGTTTTGTTTTCGCAAGTGGAAAACGTACCGCAACACCCTTTCAAAGAATTATCTTCAGCTAAATATTGGAGCTTTTCGCACCGTCCTGGCCACCAAACTTACTGATCCCTGGTGCTCCTTGACACGGCCCTCTACCCGATAAACACCTACCCCATCCATACATTCCCCATATTCTCGGTAAACATCGGGAAAGACCACTACTTCTACCACTCCCCATTGATCTTCCAAACACAGAAACTTCATATATTCCTGTTTTTTGGTGACGGTGCGCCTCATCATCACCAGCCATCCGGCAAAAATTACCGATTCCCCAACCCGGCGTCTCAGCTCAAAGCTCCGCGTCAGGCCCGATTCACCCCCCCCGCTCCAAATATCAAGAGCATGTCCTGAATGTGACATCCCCAGAACTTGTAACTCCCATTTCACACGTTCAAGATTTGAAAACCCTGGCCGCTCCGGGACCTTTAATCCGGGCAATTGATCACGTTCAAACGATGAGGATGAAGGAAAAAGAAAGGCCTGTCCCTCTTCCGAATAAGCATTCTCGGCCTCCGCCGCTCGTACTGCTTCTCTCACGTTCTTCTGGCCGATCGTCTCTTTTAACATCTCATTTTCCACCATCAGCGTCGGCCGGCTCCGCTCCGTCCAATCGAATGCCCCGCACAAAATCAGGTTTTCGATTTCCTCCGCGCTTCCCCCAACCCGCAGGCAAAAATCCCGAAAGGACGAAAACCGCCGTCTCTCGCGTTCGGCCCGAATCCGGGCTATGGTTCGCCGGGAAAGCGACTTGACGGCTTCCAATCCGGGCCGGATAGCTCCAGGCCCCCCCGGTTTTTCCGGTTTCTCCGCCCGGCATTCCACCGCGCTATCGTTAACGGACGGAGGAAGGAGCGTGACTCCCAATCGGCGAGCGTCCTCGTAATAAGTACGAGCATCGTAAAAGCCCGCTTTATTCGCGATAACGCTGGCCAGAAACTCTGCCGGCCACCGCGCTTTGAGATACGTCGCCTGCCAGGAAATGTGACCATACGTCGTCGCGTGAGCTTTGCAGTAAGAATACGCCGCAAAACTCTCGATCTGTTTCCAGATTTCCTTTGCCGCATCCGCCCCTACTCCGCGTTCTCCAGCCCCCTGAAGGAATCGACTCCGCATCCCCCTCAGCGCCCCGGAACTCCGCTCTTTCGTAATCCGTTTGCGAATCTGGTCGCCCTCGGCCATTGAAAATCCCGCCACCGCCTGCGCCACCTTGAGAATATCCTCCTGATAAAGCATTACACCATACGTCCTATCAAGAACTTTGCGCATCTGCGGAGCGAGATATTCGACCGGCTCCTGACCCCGCTTCCGCCGAATAAAAGCCTCCTTCATCCCGCTGCCGGATGGACCGGGACGGATCAGTGAAAGCGCCTGAATGACCTGCTGAAGGTTCTCCGCCTCCATCATCTGAAGCAACTGACGCATTCCGGGAGATTCAATTTGAAAACATCCCATCGTCCGGCCGCCGCGCAGAAGTTGTGCGGTCCGGGAATCGCTGGACGGCAATCCTCCGAGTTCCACGCGCACACCCCGGTTTTGCTTCACACTCCGCGCCGTCTCCGAAACAATGGAAAGAGATCTCTGACCGAGCAGATCGATTTTCACCAATCCCACCTTCTCCGCCGCATCCATCTCATATTGCGTCACCACAATTCC
>JAGXLK010000431.1 GCA_018334735.1 Planctomycetota bacterium
CCTCTGTAAGACCGTAATCGCGGATGGCCGTAGCTCCGTAGTGACTCCGTCCCGGGAAGAAATGCGGCATCCACCAGTTCCATTGGCTCCCGGAACTTTTCGGGACCAATTCGCCGCCCCGATCATCCGTATACATGTTCACCGCCAGCCCTATCTGGCGGAAATTATTCAGACACGAAATCCGACGGGCACTGCGGCGGGCACTTTCAAGAGCCGGCATTAACATCGCCGCGAGGATCGCAATGATGGCGATAACAACCAACAATTCAATGAGGGTAAAAGCCCAATCATTCATTCTAAACATAGTACAGATCCTCCATAGACAACAGCTGAGACGCCAAATCTTTCATCATACGACGGCGAACCTGAGCGTAAAATGAAAGGCCGCCTTCAGGTCTTTGCGTCAGCAACAAACGAAATGTCATGCGAGTCCGGGTCCCTGTCAGTGAGTTCAGTTTCCACCTGCTCATGATCCTGTGCATTGTACTCGCCAGCACGCACCCACCGGGGTTCTACCAAAGTGCGCAAAGGATTATGTCGATCTTCGACGGCAGCATTCAGCGCCTTTTCCAGAAGAGTCCTGCGATTGAAATCCAAACAATCAAAACTGACATCTTCCAGCGGATCGATCGGTCCACAAATTCCAATGGGACGAATGCCAGAGGGCGGGTTAAAATCCAGAGATTCAGCCTCGGTTGTCACAAGCCGACCGTAACGCGGCCCCATGCATACGAGTCCTGCGTTTTCCGGTATGCTGCGGAGAAAATCCTGCAACCGACTGCGAAAATCGCCGCCTGGAGGCGGACAGCGCATGTAAACGTCCTCCATCTCGACCGGCTCCCGATGCTCGCTTATGGCACGAACCGTCCCCTCCAGAATCATGCGTGACCGGGGGGCAGTCTTGTCCAAACCCAGCACCCGGATGGGCCAATGGTCGGACAGCAACAGGGACATCGCTGCCATGTGGCCGGCCCGGCGGTAATCGGGAAGAATGTATTCCTGCTCGGGGAGTTCCATCGAATAGTGTTCCACGTGTATGACACGCGTCCCACGAGTTGCGATCAACGCCAGCAAATCCCCGTGCCTCGGTTCGAGCGGCGAACAATGGGCGAGAAGCGCGGCGTGGCGTCGGCTTTTGACCGCCTCCAGAAACGCGCGCTCAGCCTCAGGCGCCCAGGACGTCTTATCCTGACAGAATACGTTCAACAGAAAACCACGCTGAAGAGCCATACGTTGCAACCGAAACAACATCTCCCCCGGACGAACATACATGAAAGAAACCGTAGAAACCCGATCTTCTGCCCCCCCGCCCGAGACATAAACCCCCGTCGAGGCAACTTTCTCGGCATGACCCTCCGCCACCAGATGGTCGATTGCTTTCCGGAGCGTCGGGCGGCTCACATCATACTTCTTGCACAGCTCCTTCTCCGTCGGCAAACGCTGCCCTGCCCGGTACTTGCCCAGCCTGATATCCCGTAGCAACGATTCATATATTTGCGTGGCCCGGGGACCCAGACGTTTTTCGGCTTCTGTTCCCATTATTTGCCTCCGGACATAAACCTGAACAACCATCACTCGACCCGGATGCCCGGAGTATACAATAAACTGACAATCTTGTCAACCTTTAGTAATGCCTGGCCCAAAAAACGGAGCGCAGGCGTTTATCGGCCGAATACGCAATTCATCAAACACCCACGAAAACCTGCACCTTGACAGCAAGCCTCCCGTGATCTGTGCTGCGGATGAATGAGACTGCGTGGGATAGGCGGTCTCGTGTAAGTATCCCAGGGTTTTGATAGAGAAAGTTATCGTCCCGAAACCCATTATCGTGGGCTGAAGGCCCGTAGGCATTCAGTGTTTCCCGCAGTCCCGCTGAAGAGGTCATTGCGAGGATGCCGGAGGCATCCGCGGCAATCTCGCTGTTGGGCTGGGAAAACGACGAGCCTCCTTCGCGCGAGGCTACGGAGCCCCGAAGGGGTGGCGCCGAACTTCTGAAACCGCAAACGATTATACCTGCGGATCGTTGAGGTGCTCGAGGTTTTGCCGTAAGCTGAGATAGCCGATGAGAAACCACAAAGAAAACAGAAACATCCCCGCCCCCGCCCTGCTGAGCGAACAGGGTCTCCACCCCGATCTGGTGGCGCGGCCCCTTGTAGAGGCCGGTTTTGAACTGGACTCCGCCCCGTTTGAGAAAATCCCGGACCTTCTGGACAAAAACACTCACAACGTATTGATTCTGGGCCGTTTTCACCTGATGCATCATACAAAACAGGAAGAACGCGCTTACATGCGGCGTCTGGGGGAAGCCATTGAGCGGTTTCTTCGGCGCGGCGGCGGCGTCTTCATATCGGTGCCGGCTCTGCAGGTCGTCCCCTTTGATCTTGTTCTCGACCGTTTCGGATGCCGGTTCCTCCCGCTCAAAATTCAGCAGAAAGAAAACGTCATTCGCCCCTCCGAAGGAAGCTGGGGCGGACGAGCCTACGCTTATACAAGCGAAATCCATCCCGGGGACAGCAAGGTTGCCCGGGACATCGAAGGGATCTGGTATCCCTTGAGTATGGGACACGCACCGGCCACCTGGCCCGTCAGCACGGACCGGAACTGGCGCACCGTGGTCGCCGGTGCTCCCGATAGCCATACGGAAGCGAGGGATCAAGAAGGGTACGGCTTACCCGGAGAGGAAATGGTTGGCTTTGACTCGTCCGTTCCCATCCTCGCAACGCGCGATGGTATGCCCGGTCGGCTGGCGGTGTGCGGGATTCCCGGCCCGTATTATCTTTACCCGCCCCATAACTGCCCGATAGCTGAGCCGCTCCTTTCGGACGGTTTTGGCGACAAACAATCTGATCTGCGAGCCCTCATCAAAAACATGTTAACGTGGCTCTCCGAACCGTCCTGCCAAGCGATGGAACCGGGAGGTGCACGAACCAATCCCGAGGTGCTTAGACCCCAGGCGCCCCGTTTCCCAGAAGATCCACCGGTAAAATGGGCTGAGCGGAAATTCCCGCCTGATCCCGTCCCGCGAAGGGGCATGATCGGGGCCCGAACCACACATTCAACGGGAAAGGTATCTGTCGAGGATTATGTCGAAAAGGCCCGCAAAGCCGGCCATGATTTCATCGTCTTCCTGGAAGATTTCAAAGAGCTGAATGAAGAAAAACTCCAGTCCCTGAAAACCGTCTGCGAGAAACACACCACCGATGAGTTCTGGGCAGTGCCCGGATATACCTTCGAAGACGTGGTCGGATCCCACTACTTTGTTTTTGGTTGGGAGATCCAACGGCCGCTTGATGACGTTCTTTCGGAAGATGGAAAGCATCTGGCGGCCCACCCGCCGGGGGACGGACGGTCCCGCGGGCGCATTGAAAACGCGCATCTCTCCTTCACTTTCGGGGAACTCGGCCAGCGCTGCCGGAAAGGATCGTATCGGCACGACGCGAATCCGAAGATGTTCATCGATAACAGATTCAACGATACTATTGGACTGGTCACGTGGCAAAACGGCACGGTCGTCGACGACCAGCGGCACCGCTATCATTACCTCATGGACAAAGGCGTGCGGCTGAATCCGACGGTGTTGACTCTCATGAATAATCTGGATGATTTTGACCGGGCGCTGGAAGCCGGCTGGCTGAATGTGCTGAGCGACCCCTACGAAAATATGCAAAATCGCGTGCTGCGCAAGCGTATGGCGCCGGAACTGGAATGGTGGGGCAAGATAGACGAGCAAGCCAACGAAGGCCCAAAATACTATTTCGATTCCTGGCAGTACAGCCGGCCATTCCAGTCAATTAGCAACGGGCCCGTGATACAAACC
>JAGXLK010000432.1 GCA_018334735.1 Planctomycetota bacterium
TTGGACGTAAAGCTTACCCAATAGCTGTGCCAGGTCGCGGGGAGTCTTGAGTTTTTTCTCTCCGTTGGGGTCGAGATAGTTGCTGGGAGAGTCAGCAACATATGAATATAGAGGTATACCCGCGATGGCATCCCTCCCCAGAAACCTCCCCAGCTCCCCGCTCATCATACGGTGGCGGAAGTAATACACGCCGGATTCTTGATCATATCTTCGGCCCTGAAACAGATACCGGTTGCCGACCTTTGACCGCGGCACGGGCATGCCGTTCTTGTTCAAAACACTCGGTTCACCGTAGGCGGTGTAGGCGTATCTCTCGATGACTTTGCCTTTCTCGTCGGTCAGGGCTCTCACGTTGTAGATCGAAATCTGTTCTGCTCACCAATAAATCTTTAACCCACTGACAGCTCTCCTCAGGTTCCGCACTCCCTCCTCAGTCACTTTTGTCTCTGCAAGCCAAATCTCACGCAGATTAACAAGTGTCTGAAGACGTAACAGTCCGGCGTCGGTGACGGCAGTGCGAGTAAGATCAAGCTGGCGCATATTTTTCAGCCCGGCGAGATGCACCATCCCCTCCCCGGTGATATCGGTTGATTGTAAACGCAGGAATCTCAGTTTGCATAGATTCCGCAAGTAAACCAGTCCTTGATCAGTAATCTCCGTCTGTCTCAGGTCCAGTCTGCGAAGGTTTCGCAGGTGCCGCACGTTGGCAAGCCCATCGTCATCGGTCTCTGTCCACTGCAGATTGAGTTCCCGCAACTTTCCCATACTCCGTAAATGAACCAGCCCCGAACCTGTCAGCTGAGTATGCCCTAGGTCGAGCAAGCGCAACTCCCGCAATCTTTGCAGATTCACCATACCTGCATCGCTGACTTTGGTATCACGGAGATTTAGTCTCCTCAGGTCCGTAAGTCCCTTTAGGAACTTCAGCCCGCGGTCGGAGATCCGCGCTTCCTGAAGGTCAAGCCGTCTCAGAGACCTTAGCCGCGGCAAAGCCGCCATGCCTCGGTCAGTAATCCACTGCCGGTCGATATCAAGACCGCGCAGCTCACTCAAACCGGACAAACGACCGAGATACTCGTCAAGTGGGCCTGAAGGCACAACGATGCCTGGAATATTCTCCCCACGCACCTTTTGGACAAACATTTTCCAATCGATACCGTGGACGGAATACAGTGGCTTCACCTTCCAAAACAGGCACTTGGGGATGTGGACCGGACCCACGCATGTATCACCGATCTTTTTAGTCATCCGAATGCCGTTTTCGAAAACCTCCACATATACCACCATATCCAATTCTGAATGGAACTTCCGGGGTCCGTAAAAACTCGACCTACGGGAATTTTTTGCCAGCGAACATGAGATCACACAGATAGCAACAACAGCGGCGAAAAAAACAACCAACTGGAGCATCACAGCTCGATCAGTCAACGATCTAAAACAACCGGCACTGTCCATAATCGTTTGCCTCCGACTCAATCACCTTTGCGGTCACGACCGCTATGCCCGTAGTTTCCCAGAATGTCCTCCTGTAGCCAGAAATTCCAGCGCTTGACTGCCCACGCGGCCCTACCAACATACTTCAACTTTCGGGCGTCTATATCAAAAACATAATACAAAGAACCAAACGACGGAAAGTCTCGGTGGCTTCGAAGCAGCACTTCCCTGCTCCACGGGCACATTGTAACAGGAGCCCAGCAAGCGGCAGGATAAGCGTTCTTTCCAATATCAATAATCGTTCTTTGCTTTTCTCCCAATAAACCATCTTCACGAATCGAAATCGTGCACATTACTATCTGTTGCTGAGGCTGTGGACTATCGCATCCCATCAAAATAAGTTCATCCCGTCTGGTGCTCATTATTTTGTAGTTTCTACGCAAAACCTTCTGCACCTTGCGGGGATTGTTGACTGAAAACAGCTGGTATTTTTCAGATCGCTGAGGCCCGAGCGCATCAATCTTCTTCTGGAAATATAGTGCCCGTGGCCCAGGCTGAAAAATCGAAAGGCCGGATGTATCCAGCTCTGTCGAACCGTCCTTATAATGGACGATTTCGTGGCACCCATCCGGACCCCTCTCTCGCCACATGACCAATTCATGAGCATCATTCAGCCATGCGGGCACACCAGGAACCGGTACTTCCTGTACTTTGCCCTTTGCCGACACGACCAGAACGACCTTGTCCTGGTCGTTACAAATGCGAAGTTCGCTCCCATCGCTGTTGCGCCTGATATGTAACAAATTTAAAACGCCAGTGTCGTGGGGATCCCAAAGATCGGGATAACCGGCTCGATTCAAAAAAGCTGAGACCTGCTCGCAAGAATAGCTGTAGAGCCCCCGATCATTGGGACTGTTTCCGCCAATCAGTGGCCCCCGCGTGGTGCAAGCACCGTTCAGACAAACGAAGAATAAAACGGTTACACAGCACACAAATCTGCTCTTTCTGGAGTTCTCTGTAAGTAGCATCATTTCCAATGATATTAGTAGAATCTTCTTAAAAAGCCAGATGCTTATGATCATAATAGCATGATCTTGCCCACATCTGCGGCAGAGCAGAACATAGCATAGTTTTTGGTTCACATGAATGTGCTGATAGCATGATCATGTTTGCGCTCGACCCCCACTCTATTTAATTTTTTCGTGGACTCTCAAAAACTCAGCAAGCGCCTCCTTTTGATTTAGACGAAAATCTTCCATATATCCGTCATTCTGCATTCTGCCCGGCCAGAAATATCGCTCCTCTTCGGTCAGCTCAATGCTTCGGTCGAGAGGGGACGTTTCGAATTCAACTGTTACTTCACTGTGTCGTTCAGGAGGCTTCAAAGGTATTAGCCCCCCTATAATCTCTAGTTCAGCCTCTCTGGATCCTGGCCTGTATCCTTGAATATCGGGGACTGTTCCCCATCTACCACCTGGCGCCCCCGGATATTCCAATCCGTTCCTTTGAAGCACCTTCTTAATAACGGAATGACAATCCTCTCCAAGCCCGACACCAAGTTCTCCTGGGCACCAAATTAGGTAATTGTTTGCGCTGTCTATCAAGTTGTCTATTACCTTTTTCTCCTTACTTCGACTATAGGAACCAGGAACGACATAATATGAGTCCTTGTCTATATCTACACCCCCTGGAGCTCGCTCCTCTTCTTTTGTAATTCGTGGCCCATTGGTACCTTGCCAATGACTGCCGGAAGAACTTGTCATTTCCGCTCCCATTTCCCACTCCGTGCTCCATAGATAAGCGTGGTTTCCCCCACAAAATCTTATACCCTTCTTCTCTGCTGGCTTGCAGTAAATCCTTAGCCTAAGCCCCAGCGGATCCACTATGGCAAGTGTATTTGCCGCAACAAAAGAGTATAGATTTACTTCTGCCTTTTTGGCAACCGGATCCCTCTGCAAAAACCGCCCCAGCTCCCCGCTCATCATACGGTGGCGGAAGTAGTAGAGGCCACTTTCACGGTCGAGACGGCGACCCTGAAACAGATAGCGGTTGCCGCCTTTTGATCGCGGCACCGGCATGCCGTTTTTGTTCAAAACGCTCGGCTCGCCGTAGGCGGTGTAGGCGTAACGCTCGATGATTTTGCCCTTTTTATCGGTTAACGCTTTCACATTGTAAATCGTGTCCTGATGGTAATAGGCCGTCTTCCCGCCGGTCTCTATTGTAACATATTCATCGATATACAGCCCATGGGTATACTCCGCCAGGATGTTCCCGTCGCCATCCCGCTCCTCAAGCACCTTCCAGCCGTCGTAGACGAAAATAATCGTGCTGGGCGGGCTGTTTTCGGGGCCGGGGAGCTGTTTTGTGC
>JAGXLK010000433.1 GCA_018334735.1 Planctomycetota bacterium
GGCGTGACTGTGCTCGCGCCCGCAAGGTCGTCCCCCCGCACGGTGCCCAGCTTCTGAAGGTGGCCCCACGGGGCTGACCGGCCTGTTGGAAACGGTCGGCGGTCTGGTCATAGAATGTTGGTCAGCATGGGGATGTGACTTCCGCCTGACAGCAGGTCAGACATTTTTCACAGTGGCAAACGGCAGGGACCTAAGCGACTGAAGCGACGGAAGGGACTTCTGGAGCTGGGGCCGAGACAAAAATGGGGCCCGTTCTTCAACCCGTTTACCGGTAATGGGGGTGCGCTTGCTGAGGATCTCTGGAAGCTGGCTCTCAGTGGAGGACCGCAGGTGCTGGATCACCACAAACAGCTCCGCACATACATGGAGCGGGACGCGAGATTGGGGAAGCGAGATACAAAGTTGCACGGATGCAATGGCACAGGGATGAGCAAGAACGCGTCTACGCTCTCTGAGCAGCCCCCAAAAGTTGCAAGGTGAGTATAAGTAACGGTATGTTATGGTCCGCCCACGATACCATGCTCTGACCCGCAAGGTGCAGGATGGGCGAACTATTCCCGTACTGGCAACTCCTGCGAGGGCGCCCGGGACTTACAGACTTGTGTTGGTCCGACCCGGATACCTCCGACGCTTACCGAAAGGATTAAGAGAATGCCAAAGATCGAACAGACGAACCGTGACCGGGAAGATATCGATAACTATGACTTCGAGGAAGCCAGCTATACGTTGCTTCCCCGGGGACCATTTGCCGATAAATGGAAGCACCATGACAGAGGGGACGCCGCCCTTGGCGAGGTGCGTGAACCGGAAATTTTTGAGACCGAACATCATGTCTACTCCACGCCCTTCAATTACGAAAACGTGGAGTTACGTAACTGGACCGAGGGTCATACGGACAAGGGCCCGGAATTTCTGGCTGATCGCGGTAGCATTACGATTGTTGAAGACAAGCCGATCGTGGAGGTGACTGTTGTAGGTTCCGGCTGCGAAGCGAACAACTATAACATCGTTGAATGGTGGGACGAGGGAGAAACACTCCGCAATTACAGAGGTCAACTGGTCAAACGCCAACGGGTGGACGGTCTCCAGGGACAGCATCCAGCCTGGATACAGAAAGCGCTCTGTAAGGAATTGCCAGAGTTTGAAACTGTAGAAGAGGCCGAAGCCTTTCTCAAAAAGATTCAACGCTACGCACATGCGAAGACGTCGAACTATACCATGCCCGGCAGCCTGATGAGCGGACTATATGAAAACACGGTCCATTTTCGCATCGGCGATACCAGCCGGGAGGAGTTGACTGCCCATAAAGTGGTTATTCGCGGCGGCGGATTGGACTATGAAGATCCAATGGAAGGAGAGTTTGAGGACGGGCCCCGGAATCGCTATCCCGCCGACTATGTATTCCGTTTGATCGACGTGACAGTCAGGAAATAGAGGCTGTTATCCCGTCTCCGGAAACATGGCAGCACTTGAATTCCTTCGGCAGGCGGGGTAGTTTTTCGTTAATAAGGCTGTTTTTTGGCAGATTCGCGTTTTCTCTAACCCTTAACAGTAACATGAGAATTCGTCATATATTTCTTTGCACGCTGTTTGTGATGATTTCCGGTATCGCTGCTGCCGGCGGCGAAAAATCGGTGACGTTGATTGAGAACGGTGATGCTTTGTGTGCGATACACATTGCGCCAGAGGTCATGAAAAAACCCGGGAAGACGCGGGGGCCCGACTGGAAAAAAATGGATACTGCGGCTTTTCGCCGACGTCTCAGGGCGTCGGTGCTCGATCTCGCAAATTATCTGGAGAAAATGTCGTCCGCCAAAGTGGAAGTGGTTGAGGGGCTGCCAACCAAAGATGATAACCGTCTGCCAATCTTCATCGGTAAACTTGCCCGGGAGCGATTCGGAGCGCCGCGGAAGCATATGCGGTTGGGACAGGGATTCCGCGTGACTGTCTCGCCAGAAGGCATCGGACTTGTGGGCGAATCGCGGCTCGGCACGAGTTACGCAATATACGAACTGCTGGACGACCTGGGTTGCAGGTGGTACATGCCGACCGAAATGGGGGAAGTAATTCCGAAGAAAAAGACAATCCGCCTGACCCAGAAGGATTATTCAAAAGTGCCACGGACGCTTTATCGGGGTATCTGGTATTGCACTGAGGATTACGGGCGGCGCAACAGGCTGGGGGGCTTGTTGTTGCATGCGGGGCATGCATTGGAGCGCCGCTATCTTTCAAAAAAAGAAAAGGAGAACCACCCGGAATGGATAGCGACGGTTGACGGGAAGAAAAATCCCCGCCGGCTTAAGTGGAGCGCGCCGGGTCTGGCGGAAAGAATCGCCGAGAACATTATCGAACGGCTGGACAAGAACCCTGATACCCGCTCCATTTCGCTGTCTCCGGGAGATGGGCTGGGATTTGATAACTCACCGGAGGATAAAGCGCTGGACGCGGGTGACTACGATCCGGTCTTTGGGGCCAACAGCATTACCGACAGGCTTATCTGGTTCTGCAACAAAATTGCACGCCGGGTGACAAAGAAGCATCCCAAAGTGCTGTTTGGCCTGCTGGCTTACGTGAACTACAACCGGCCGCCGGTGCGCGAAAAAGTCCACCCAAATATCGTGCCCGAAGTAGCCCCGATAACCTATTCGAGGGCGCATCCTATGACCGATGATGGGGAACCCAATAATAAACACCTTCGCCATATCGTTCGGGGATGGGGCGAGGCGGCTCGCATGACGGCATACTATTTCTACGGTTGGTTCCTCGCGGCCCCCGCCGCTCCCAATCCGTTCATTACCAAATGGGGAGAGAACATCCCGATTATTTACGAAGAAGGGGCCTGTCGCTTCTGGCAGCCGGAGACCACGGCCAATTTTGAGACGACAATGCACGGTCTCTACATGGGAATACGAACCGCCTGGGATACGGAACAGACGCCGCGCGAGATCGTCGATGAACTGAATCGAAACTTCTACGGCCATGCCGCCGAACAAATGTCCGCTTATTGGGATTACATCGATCATATCTGGGTCGACACGCCGGAATACTCCGGGTGTGGGTTCGGCCACATGCGGAGGTTCACACCGGAACGAATGAAAAAGGCCCGGGCTCTGATGGATGCAGCGGTGGCAGCCTGCGAGACGAAAGCCGAGAAGTTCCGCGTGAAGATGGCGGATGATAGCCTTCGACTCTTCGAGTCGTTTATGGAAATGCGCCATGATCTGGCGGAAGGGCGGTTTGAGACGCTTGCGCCAAGAGCGAAACGTTACCGGGAACGGCTGGTGGAACTGGCAAAAAAATACAAGCCTCAACGTGCGTTCGGCATGATGCGCTGGACCCGTGGAGATTCACTGTATGGGAGGTATTTTGGTTCCTTTTACCAGCGGACCTACCGGGATGCCACGCGCATTGCTGCCGAGTATGAACTGCTCACTGAGTCGCCCCTGCGCCAGTGGAAGTATCACGTTGACCGGAAAAAGGTCGGCGAAAAGGAGGGCTGGCAGAAGGCGAATTTCGACGATTCATTGTGGAAGACGACCGACGTCTGCCGTCAGACGTGGTCCTCGCTTGGCTTTCACAATTACCAGGGCGTTATGTGGTATCGGGGTGAGGTCGAACTGGAAAAACCGCCGGCTGGCAAAAAAGTCTACCTGTGGATCGGTGCGACGGATGGAACCGCCAAAGTCTTTGTGAACGGCCAGCACGTGCCTTATCGCACGAAAAAAGGCGAGGGAAAAGAGCTATTTTCCGGCTATTGTCGGCCTGCCTCATGGGACGTTAGGGATGCGTTGAAA
>JAGXLK010000434.1 GCA_018334735.1 Planctomycetota bacterium
GGAAGAGGAGTATTTCGAGTATGCGAACGTCGATGTGCCACACCATTGTTTCAAAGAAAATGTTGTCGTACCATGGCTGACAAATATATTGAGTGAGTAAATTCGTGCAGGAAGGATTTCGGGCGTAAGGAGTTTGATAATGACCGAGGAAGCACCGATGAACATAGGAGGGCGGCGGGAGCTGTTTGTGGACAGGCAGTTGATTGAAGAATTTAAGGGCGATGCGGAACGAAGGTTGCAACATCCGACGCCGAAAAATATTGTTATTGAACCGGAGAGTCCTTGGGAACAGGATGAGGGGGCGCTGGGCTACATCACGGTTTTCAAAGATGATGGACTCTACCGGATGTATTACAAAGGCGGCATGATGCGCGACTTCCCCTCGGTCGAAGACGACGCTTTCGGGATCGCCGACATCATCATTTGCTACGCCGAAAGCACCGACGGCATCCACTGGGATAAACCGAACTTGGGGATCCATGAATTTCAGGGCTCCTGCGAGAACAATATCGTGTGGAAAGGGCGCGGTTCCCACGGCTTTGCGCCGTTCATCGACACCCGGCCCGGATGCCCGGAAGAGGAACGCTACAAGGCCATCGGGACGTCCAAAACGGATGTCGAACCGAAACCGGGCGGTACAAAGTATCTTTTCGTGCTGTCCTCATCCGATGGTTTGCATTGGTCTCCGACGGAAGGCCCAAAGGAGCATGGTGCCATCCTGGACCAGCACGACGGCGATTTTGACTCGCAAAACGTGGCGTTCTGGGACGAACACGCCGGTTGCTACCGCCTCTATTTCCGTCGACGCCGCGATGTGAAGACACGCCCTGATCTGGCGGACCGGGAAGATGGTGAAGGATATCACGATGTAAAACCTCGCGTGCGGGACATCAAAACGGCCACGTCCGATGATTGTTTGAGGTGGTCGGCGCCGGATTTCTTGAACTATCCTGGTGCGCCAGACGAGGAACTTTATACGAACCAGATCATTCCCTATCCCCGCGCACCACACATTCTGCTTGGTTTCCCGACACGTTACGTCGAAGGGCGGGGCCCGCTGACTGAATGGCATGAGAAGATGGCCGAAAAAAAGCCGGGGCGCACGTATATCAGTTACACCGACGGGCTGCTCATGAGCAGCCGGGATGGGGAGACGTTCCATCGCTGGGGAGAGGCATTCCTCCGACCGCGTATGCCTGAAGATCACCTGTGGTGTTACGGTGCTTGTTATCAGAACCATGGATTGGTCGAGACGGACTCGGATATCAAGGGGGCTCCCCGGGAGTTTTCCCTTTATGCCTGCGAAAGATACCGTTCCAATCCCCGAATCCGCCGGCATACGATCCGTTTGGATGGGTTTGTTTCGGTTAACGCACCGTTGTCAGGCGGAGAATTGGTGACAAAACCCATTACGTTTGATGGGGAGAAACTGTTTCTGAACATGGCCACATCGGCTGCCGGGAGCATCCAGGTTGAAATCCAGGACCCCGATGGTAGCCCGTTGCCGGACTTCGGTGTTGATAATTGTGTGCCTCTGTTCGGTAATGCCGTGACGAAAGAGGTTGACTGGAAGGGGCAGCGAGGACTCTCAGAGCTGGCCGGTCAGGAAGTGCGGCTCAAGTTCTTGCTCAAAGACGCAGACCTTTTCGCTTTACAGTTCGGTTGATTCGGGAAGGCCCCCGAGGATATGAAAGAATTGCACGACGGAATCGTGCTGGTCACGATCTCTATCTGCCTTATTTGTGGCGCCCGGTTAGCGGGAAAACAAAAGGAGAGAATGATGAAACTGAAAACGGTCAGAAAGATCTGGGATGAAGCTCCTCATAATGCGTTCACCGATTTAATCAGCTTCAAAGACAACTGGTACTGCGCTTTTCGGGAAGGGGAAAGCCACGTGTCGGACGATGGCAGACTGCGTGTCATCAGGTCTTCCGATGGCGATGGCTGGTCATCTGTGGCACTGATGACGTGGGATGGAGGCGATGTTCGCGATGCAAAACTTTCTGTGACGGCCGAAGACCAGCTCATGCTCAGCGGCGCCGTCCGCTTTCTCAAACCAAAAGATGGTAATACACATCAATCTGTTACATGGTTGTCCTCAGACGGTGAGAACTGGAGCGACCCCTATGCCTGCCCGACGGGATTGGGAACCTGGCGATGGAGTGTGACATGGCACAAAGGGGTGGCATACAGTTTCGGCTACAGTGGCAAAGATAAAGCAGGTTGCCTCTATCGTTCCGAAGATGGGAAAAGCTGGGAAGTGGTCAAAGACGACGTCTACCCCGACGCCGATACGTACGGCAACGAAACATCCATTTTGTTCCTTGAGGACGGTACGGCCTACTGTCTTCTCCGGCGCGACAAGGGCGGTTGCACCGGGATGCTGGGCAAAGCGCAACCGCCGTATACCGACTGGGAATGGCATGATCTGGGCGTGCGGATCGGCGGACCTAAAATGATTGCCCTGGATAACGATCGGTTTGTCGCGGGGGTTCGCCTGTACGATGAGAAAACACGAACATCGTTGTGCTGGATTGACCCTCAGAATGCGAAACTCAACGAAGCCCTGACGCTTCCCTCGGGCGGAGATACGAGCTACTCTGGATTGGTCTTGCGCGACGATGTTCTCTGGGTCAGCTACTATTCCTCGCACGAAGATAAGACGTCCATTTACCTCGCCAGAGTTCAGATCGACGAATCCCCGAAATAAGTTGCCGGGTTATTGGTGGTGCGACTGAATTCTAATTCGATGATGGGAATTGAGATATGGATATTCAGGTTCAGACGATTCGCCGTGGTTTCGATGGGGAGACCTGCTGGGTCGATCCGTGGTGCGGGATAGCTGAAGACGGGCAGACGGCTGTCCTGACCATGCAAAACCTCTTGCTTTCGGGCAGCGATGTGTTTTTTGGGGCGCATACTGCCTGGAGCACTGACCGTGGTTCGACGTTTTCGGAATTAGTTCCTGTCCCTGCCATGGGCCGGCGAAAAGAACGGGAAGGACTTGAGTCGTGCGTCAATGATCTCAAACCGCGCTGGCATTCAGCGTCCCAGACCATACTTGGGATTGGCGTCCGCGTCTTTTACAGCAATTCGGCTCATCCCGACCACACCCGGGACGGAGGGCATCCGCCGGAAACCGTTTATGCCCTCTGGGATCCAGAAACCGGTCGGTGGAGTGATCCGGTCCCGTTGCGGGTACCCGAGCATCCTGATTTTGACGAGGCGGTTGCTGGAAGCGTACAGTGGTTGGAACGCTCGGACGGGGGCATTCTCCTGCCTCTTTCATGCCGATCCAGCGGAGAACGAGTGCGGGCTACATTCGTCGCGGAATGCAAATTCGATGGCGAGAAGCTCGAAATAGACCGACTGGGCAATGGCGTGAGTGTACCCGTGGCGCGCGGGCTCTACGAACCGTCCATCGCAAAAATTGGCGATCGATACGCGTTGACACTCCGAAACGACGAAAAAGGGTACGTCGCTATCAGCGAAGATGGGCTACAGTTTGAGCAACTTCAGCCATGGACGTTCGATAACGGCGAGGAGCTTGGGAGCTACAACACGCAACAACACTGGGTGACGCATGATGATGCAGCCTGGTTGGTCTACACGCGGCGCGGTTTGGACAACGATCACGTCTTCCGTCATCGCGCTCCGCTCATGATCGCGGAAGTTGATGTAGAGGAACTGGTCGTTATCCGGGAAGCCGAGCAAACACTTATTCCCGAACGTGGAGCCCGCCTTGGAAACTTCGGCGTGACGGAGGTTGATCAAAACGAGACGTGGATAAC
>JAGXLK010000435.1 GCA_018334735.1 Planctomycetota bacterium
GAGAAGAGAATCACCGGTATGATATGTGAATCGGGTGAGCGTGTGAGCGGCGAGTTGATCCTGGAATCCATCGAAATGATGCATGAACGTGCCAACGGTCTGGGTGGGGGACTGGCGGCATATGGAATCTACCCGGACCGTCCCGCCCAGTACGCTCTGCATATCATGTGCGACGACAGAGCCGGGCAGGCGGAAGCGGAAGAGATGATTGATGCCCGCTGTGAAGTGCACAAGGAGGAGCCGATTCCGATTCGTCCCGTCGATGCCGTGAAAGACCGGCCAATTTTGCACCGTTATTTCGTGACTGTGCGGGATAATGTCCGGCAGCGAAACTACGGCCAATCCGATGACGACCTCATGGTGTCGCTGGTTATGGACGTTAATACCTCGTCGGACGGGGCGTTTATTTTTTCGAGCGGACAGAACATGGGAGTATTCAAAGGGGTCGGTTACCCGGAAGATATCGGCAGGTTTTATCGAGTTGACGAATATGAGGGCCACACATGGACGGCTCATGGGCGGTTCCCAACGAATACGACCGGCTGGTGGGGGGGCGCCCATCCGTTTGGGCTTCTCGACTGGTCGGTGGTCCATAACGGAGAAATCTCATCGTATGGTATCAACCGCAGGTATCTCGACAATTTTGGCTATCATTGCGCCTTCCATACCGATACAGAAGTGATTACATATATGTTTGATCTTTTAATCCGCAAGCACCATTTGCCGTTTAAGGAGGCATGCATGGCGATGGCTCCCCCGTTCTGGGAACAGATAGACAGGCTCAGCCCCGAGCGCCGGGAACTGGCCCGGACCATGCGGAATGTCTACGGAGGAGCGTTGCTGAACGGACCTTTCTCAGTTCTGGTCGGCCACAAGAGCGGTATGATCGGTTTGAATGACCGCATCAAGCTCCGTCCCCTCGTGGCTGCCAGGAAAGATGACAGACTTTTCGTTGCCAGCGAAGAAGCGGCCATCCGCGTTGTCTGCCCGAAACCCGACAGACTCTGGCAACCACGAGGAGGCGAACCTGTCATCGGTAGGTTGCAAATGGCTGAAAATGAGCCGCTCAATGCAGCGATGTAGCCTGCATCTTACGGATGCAGGCTACATAAAACGGCGCATGCCGTTTACGAATATGAACTTACGACAACAAGAAGTACCACAATGCCCGGCCAGTGCTACTGTGCGGGGAGATGTCTGTATCTTCCCTGCGAAAAAGCAGTTTAAGACAATCGTTTCTGAACGTGGCGTTTGCCTCGTTGCTGATTACTAATTTTAAATTGTCAGATTTATGCGCCGTTTTTTTTAGCCCGGATTCTGGCTGAGAAGGATTATGAACGGTCTTCAATAAAGATTCTACCCTGATTGGGCAAGAATGGCTTCCAATTATCCGCAAAATCCGGGCCAGGAAGGAGCCGCAAGATGAGCACCACAGAAACTGACCAGCCCGGCCGACAAAAATCACGCGATCGACAGCCCGATCCTCTGCATGATTCCCCCAGAACCGGCCACAAAAAATGGCTGATTGAGCCCGATTTTGTGGTTGAACGAGATCCTGACAAATGTGTTCAGTGTCAGGTCTGCGTGAGACAATGTGCGAACGACGTACATCAATACGATCCGGAGCACGAGCAAGTTTACAGCGACAGCAGCACGTGCGTCGGGTGCCATCGTTGCGCGACACTCTGTCCGACGAATGCGATTTCAATAAAAAAATCGGAGCTTGATCTCCGGCCAAATGGTAACTGGAACGCGGATGCACTGAGAAGTATCTACAAACAGGCCGAAACGGGAGGTGTCTTGCTCTCCGGAATGGGCAACGATGGGGACGAGACGGTTTACTGGGATAAACTCCTGCTGAACGCGAGCCAGGTGACAAACCCGTCGATCGATCCGTTGCGGGAACCGATGGAACTGGTGACCCATCTCGGCAGAAAACCGGATGAGGTGGAATTGGAATGCGGCGAAGACGGGAACCCTGTCCTGGGGACCGAACTCGGACCGCAGCTCTCCCTTCAGACACCGATCATGTTCAGCGCGATGTCGTACGGTTCGATCAGTTACAATGCTTCCCTTGCGCTGGCCCGGGCGGCTCAGGAAGTGGGCACGATGGCAAATACGGGGGAAGGGGGGTTGCACGAAGATATACGTCCTTTCGCCGATAACATGATTGTGCAGGTCGCCTCGGGCCGGTTCGGGGTTGATGTGGATTACCTCAACGCGGGTGCCGCTGTTGAAATCAAGATCGGCCAGGGTGCCAAACCCGGTATCGGCGGCCATCTGCCGGGAGAAAAAGTCGACGAATCGGTTTCGCGAACACGGATGATTCCGGAGGGGACCGACGCTCTGTCACCGGCTCCTCATCATGACATTTACTCGATCGAGGATCTGCGGCAATTGATCGGCGCGATCAAAGAATCGACCCGCTACCAGAAGCCCGTCTCGGTCAAAATTGCCGCCGTGCACAACGTGGCGGCGATTGCCAGTGGCGTTGTGCGCGCCGGTGCCGACATCGTGGCAATCGATGGGTACCGGGGCGGGACGGGAGCTGCACCAACGATGATCCGGAACAACGTTGGTTTGCCCACTGAATTCGCACTGGCTGCGGTCGATTCCCGGCTGCGGGAAGAAGGAATCCGCAACCAGGCCTCCGTGGTCGTCGCCGGCGGAATCCGATGCAGTGCCGATGTGGCCAAAGCCATCGCTCTCGGAGCCGACGCCGTTTACATCGCAACTTCAGCCCTTGTGGCGATGGGATGTCACCTCTGCCAGAAATGTTACACCGGCAAATGCAATTGGGGAATCGCGACACAAGATCCCTACCTCACCCGGCGTCTCAACCCGGATGTCGCCACCCGCCGTCTTGTCAACCTGCTGCGGGCGTGGTCGCTTGAATTGAAAGAAATGATGGGCGGGATGGGGATCAACGCCGTGGAAAGCCTCCGCGGCAACCGCGAACACCTGCGCGGTGTCGGCCTCACCGACCGCGAACTGTCCATTCTGGATGTCAAAGCTGCTGGAGAGTGAAAATGAAACGTATTGTTGCCCGCGAGGAATATTGTATTGGATGCCGGTTGTGTGAGATCCACTGTCTCGTCGAACAATCCCGATCGCAGAAGATCATCAAAGCCTTTCGGGATGAGAGGGACGAACTGGTCTCACGGGTCCAGGTGGAACAGTGCGGCTATGTGTCGTTTGCTCTTCAGTGCCGGCATTGTGAAGCAGCGCCCTGCATCGAAGCCTGCATGACCGGTGCGATGCACCGTGACCCGGAAACGGGGGCGGTGATTTGCGACGAGGAAAAATGCGTCGGATGCTGGATGTGTATCATGGTATGCCCCGTCGGTGCAGTTCGCAGAGGGCAGGATGAAAGTGTTGCGTCAAAGTGTGATTTGTGCGGAGGCGATGATGTACCCGCCTGCGTCCGCAATTGTCCGAACGAAGCCATTTCGCTGGAAGAATAAAATGAAAACATGCCCCTATTTGATCATCGGTAATTCCGTGACCGCTGTCGGAGCCGTGAGGGGAATTCGGGAACACGATTCCGAAAACGCCATCACCGTGGTGTCCCGAGAACCTCACCATACGTATTCCCGGCCCCTTATTTCGTATCTCCTGGCGGGGAAAGTGGCGGAAGACGATATGTTCTACTGTCCCGAAAATTACTGTGAAGAAAACCAGATCGAGCCTGTTCTGAATGTTGAAGCGAAAAAAGTCGATTCGGACGAACACAGTGTGGCTCTCGAGAACGGTGAGAACATGTCCTACGCCCAGTTGCTCATCGCAAC
>JAGXLK010000436.1 GCA_018334735.1 Planctomycetota bacterium
TCCGCCTGGACTCTGGTTTTGTTTTCGTTTTTGACACTGTTTTTAATAATTTGCGCGCGGTATTTTTCCAACATAGCTCGAGTGAGCAGCATATCTAATCGCATCCGCCCGAAAACTATTTTTTGCTCATTGTTTTCTTTTTCGGAAGATTTTTGTTTTTTCTTGCTGGTATCAACAATGGAATGCGCCGCTGTCACATCACTGGTTAAAAAAAGCGTTTTGTCCATCACAAACAGCGTCGGGCTGAACTGGCCGGCAGGACCGTTTGCCTCAATCTCAGTTACTGTCAACGGAACTTCCTTGTAACGCAGCTTTTGAAGCGTGGCACTGACTTCTTCATTCTCGGCCGTACCAAGAATCGCAAGGGCACCCATGAGAGTTCGCAGAGCATTCGGAATTTCCTCGGTCTTTCGTAACTCCAGAGCCACCGCCGCCGCGGGAAACTTATCTTCATCCCGGCGTGCCAGCGCAAAAAAAGTTATTTGCTCACCGATTTGCTCGAAAAAGTCCTTCTTTCCTTCAATACCCCCTATCATGTTGGTCATGCGTTCGATGCCTCTTTCCAACCTCTGTTTGGCGGCAGGATCGGATTTTCCCATAACCCGGATGATATCATCCCAGAGAGCCTCAAATTTGACCCGTCTGCTGGCAGCCAGGACAGCGTTCTGGGGGACAAAAGACGGGAGGGATTGCCCCATTCCTTTCTCTCCGAAAACCGCTTTCAGTTCCTCAGGGATTTTTTCTCCAACAAAGTTAATGTGCAAACGGCCAGTCAACCTATCGGTACTATGAAGCGAAAATGCAATGGACTGTATCCTCGGAAGTAACTCACTCATTCGAAAGAGAATGTATTTTGTCCAGGGATTTCGTGCTTTGGGAGGCATTTTTTTAAGAATCTCCGAGCCTCGCAATACTCGCGCGAGCGACCAAAATGCGCTGACATCCACGTAACACGTGATAAAACCATCGGCGGGTGTTTGCTTCAACGCTTTCCGATACGGAACCGATTGCATCAGAGAATCCGCATCGCCTGCAAGAACATCAATAACCTGTCGGAGATATTTCGCCTCCTCGCTGGCCAGCAAGAGGTCCTTGTAAAAGACGCGAGAATGGGTATTTTTTGCCTGTGAGACTGTTTCTATTTCCATTCCTTTGTAACTGTCAGATCGACTCGTAACGGAGCCCGTTTCTGCTTCGGCCAATTTTTGGAATTGTAAAACAGCTTTTTTGAGCGATTCGGCACTGTGGCCTCGCGTAGCAAAGACAGCGGGCCCATCAATGGCACCAGCGATAATCACTTCGCGTCCCAGGAAATTATCCATCGTCTCCCGCAGATCGACCCCATATTCTTCTTCGAGACCCTTCAAAATAGCCGTGAGTTCGTTCATTTTCGCAGATACTTCGGGCAATGTCCCCGCTTCCAAAAGTGCATTCAGTCTTTTGCTGTTGACGAGTTCGTTGTAATATTCGCCCACGTCCCGAATTTTCACGATGTACGCTGCATCAGCAGGCACCGCCCGTTCCGGCTCAAGAGCCTGGACCGAAACAGCACAAATACAGATTCCTGCCAGACAGATTTCAGCGAGTTTTCTTGCAAAATTCATGACAAGTTTCTCCTTTCATTAACTCTTCACAATTACGTTACCCGCCATTTTGGTTCGTCGATGAACTCTCAATGGCCGGGACCCGGAGGCGAACTTCTGTCAGCTGCTTCACTGGTTTCTTCCCGGCTTCCAAAAAAGTAGAACCCGGCCTTTGAAAACCGGGTCCCAAAACCATATTAGTTTGCTTAATTTTTCAGGCTACTCTGAGCCTTTTTTATTCTCTTTCTTTCCAGTTTTTTCAGAGCTTTTTGCAGGAACCGGTGCGCGGTAGTTCACCGGAGCCATACGGAGCTTGACGATCTCTTTTTTGAGCTCTGCAAACGCTTTCTCTGCTTTCCCTTTCAAAACTTTGCTCTGGTGTTTTTGCAACAGGCCTTTCAAAGTCACCTCCAGCAGATCGAAGAATTCATCATCCAGGTCTACTTTCATCAAAATATAGAGGCTCCCTTTCTGGGCCAGCTTTCCTCCGCCATCGCGCCATTTATTAACAACCTCCGTGTCAAAATATGTAGCATCAGCAATCTGTTGTGCCACTTTCTCGGGCAACTTAACAGAACTGGCGGCTTTGGCGTTGAAAGAATCCGGATGTTTCTTCATAACATCTTTCGCGAAACCCGCTATGTAGTCCTTCTCAGCCCGCGCGATTTCAGTTTTTGCACTGAGTTTAGCAATATTCAATTGGTCTTCTGGATCAGGAGTTGGCGCGGCAACCCCAATACCGTAAATTGCTTTGCCCCATTTTTTCTCAGCGGGCCCTGATCCTGCTTCAACCCATTGGGGGGGCGTTCCACTGCACCCCGTGATGATCGCTATCGCCAGTAAACCCAGCACCATTCCCATGAGTCTTTTCATGGCTACCTCCTCAAAAAGAAAAACATCTTTAAGCTTGTTAATAAAATTCAATACGAACGCCTGAATCGCGTTTAATGATAGGAAACAGTCCGGGGGCTGTCAAGAGATGGCACTACGAAAACAAACGGGCGCCTTCGCGAACTTCTTGTCAGTCAACCCACGGCAGCACGCGCCCCACAGGTTGGCTGCTCTGCTGATTCGTCATGAGAGGAACCACAATGAATCACGCGCAGTTTTTGTGGGTTAAACCCAGCCCCCGAGAGATTCTTCCGCTGCCCCTCGCTGGAGACAAATACCATATCCATTTGCCCGTAGAAAAAAGCAAGGTATTGGTTCGCAAGCCGTTCCAGTGTTTCGTCGCCCGTAGCCGCCATCACCCTTTGCACAGATTTCTCCCGGTATACGCCAACAGCACGAATGCCAAGTAACCGGCTTGCCAGCAAACCGGTGAGCCCAAGCAGTCCAGGATCTGTGACGACGATCTCCTTGAATTCTTTTTTCTCAAGAAACTCAATAATTTCAAGAAAAGGCGGGAATACGATTCGCTCATTCCCTCGCGTGCGGAAATCAAGTGCGCCCACCGGTTCGAAATTCACCACCGGCTTCTGCTTTTTCCCGACCCCATTGACACAACTAATAATTGTCGTCGCAGAGACCGAATCAGGTGCAAACAATCCGAGCGCAAAATCCTCCGCAGCACATCTTTCTGTCAACAGGGCACGTTTCGGGCCTTTGTCGGAAGCCCTGGCCAGACCAAAACGGCTGACGACTTTTCTCTCCAGCGCTTTTCCTTTATGCAAGGAACGAAATGCGGCCAGATATGGAGCGATTCCCAACGCCACAGGACCGAGCGCAGCGAGAGTCTGGACAGTTTTCAGTATCTCGCCCTGGCGTCCGTGTGCGATACAACTTCGGACGAAAATCCACGCAAATTCCTGGCTGATGCGGCACGCTTTTTCAAACGTTTTCTCATCTTGCCCACAACTGGGGACTGCATTGGGCCCGGCTGGGGGTTCCTCGGTCGATCTTTCCCAAAACCTCTGCAGCTGTTCCATTATATCCCGCTCAACTCCCGATGCGCGATTGTGTTTGACAGAATATGTGATTTTCCCCATTAAACTAAGCAAACGGTCTTTGAAACTCTTTTCCTCGTGCATATCCTTTCCGACCAACCGTTTTAGTATCTTCCCAACCAGCTTATTTCTTGGCTTTGAACTGTCAAACAGTCGGCTCCTGTAATATTGATAGGCGATATGATAAATGCTATGCGCGAACCTCAAGCAGCTTCCCCCTCTTCCGGCCGGTTGATACCTGAGGGCATCATCCCCC
>JAGXLK010000437.1 GCA_018334735.1 Planctomycetota bacterium
GACGGCGGCGGCCCATCTGCGGCGTTGCAGTTCGGCGTGGACCCACTTGGGTCGAACTTCTCACTGCACCTTGCATCTGAACCACCGACGACCGGCTGAACCCACAAAATCAAATGGAACGGACCACCAGCTCAGGAGGCTCGTTTCAGTTTCCTGCGGCGAAAACATGCTGCATAATGTGAGAGATAAGGATCGCGAACAGTTACAGAATCCGGGGCACAGATGGAGGTTTTGTCGGTAATCGAGGTTATCTCCCAATGGAGAATTGCGAATGAAGGCACTGCTCCTGCATCCGCGAATTTCCTCTCGCGGCTTCTGGAACTACAGAGCCGTCTGCCGGCTTCTGGGAGCCGAGTACCCGGCTTCACCTCTGGGCCTGATCACCATGGCGGCACTTCTTCCGGCCGAATGGGACCTGCGCCTCATTGATCTCAACACGGCTCCGTTGAGCGATCGGGACATTGATTGGGCCGACCTGGTTTTTATGGGGGCAATGTTGCCGCAGCAGTCGCGATTGCTGGACCTCGTGGACCGGGTTCATTCACGAGGCAAGAAGGTGGTGGTGGGCGGGCCGGACCCGACTTCCCAACCCGAGGTCTACGAAAGTGCTGACTATCTGGTTCTGGGCGAGGCCGAGCGCTCGCTGGCACCCTTCCTGAATGATCTGGCGAAGGGCGTGCCCGCGGGCACCTACGAGCCGAATGGGCGGCCGTCGATGTCCGAGACTCCGGTGCCGCGGTTCGATCTCCTTGACCTGGACAACTATTTGATGGTCGGCGTTCAGTTCTGCAGGGGGTGTCCGTTCAACTGCGAGTTCTGCGACATCATCGAGCTCTACGGCAGGAAACCCAGAACGAAGAGCCCCCGGCAGATCGTGGCGGAACTGGAGGCGCTCCACGCTCTGGGCTATCGGGGTCACGTGGATTTCGTGGACGACAACTTCATCGGTCACAAAAAGCAGGCGAAAGAGATTCTGCGGGCCGTCAAAGAGTGGTCGGCCGAACACGATCACCCGTTTTTCTTCTCGACGGAAGCGTCAATAAATCTGGCCGACGACGACGAGTTGCTTGCGCTTATGCAGGAGCTGGACTTTCGCTACGTGTTCGTGGGCATCGAGTCGGCAGATGAACGCGTCCTGGCGAGCGCCCAGAAGCAGCAGAATCTGAACCGGGACATGGTTGCGGATCTGAAAAAGATCCAGCGGCATGGGATCGTCGTCAACGGCGGATTCATCCTCGGATTCGATCAGGAAAGCAGGGCGTGCGCCGACGGGATGATCGATGTCATCGAGCGCGGCAACATCGTCATGGCTATGGTGGGACTGCTTTTCGCGCTGCCCAACACCCAGCTCAGGCGCAGGCTTCAGAGGGAGGGGAGGCTTTTAGATGTGAGCACCACCGTGAGCCAAGATGTTGAGAAGGGAGAGAACCAGATTGACCAGACCACCAGCGGCCTGAACTTCATCACGAAACGGCCCAAGGCCGAAGTGCTGGAAGATTTCCTCCGAGTTATCGACGAGACGTACTCTACGAAAAATTACTTCGATCGCTGTCTGCGCCTGAGTAAGAACCTGGAAATCAACCCCCGTTTCAAGCCGAACTGGCGGACGAAATTGGGCTACGCACGGGCGTTCCTGAAGCTCACAGTCCGCCTCGGGCTGCGGCCCTCCACGTGTTACTACTTCTGGAGGAACCTCTTTGCGGTCCTTTTGACAAACCCTGCAGCCGCGGAAACGGTCGTCAACCTCATGGCCATGTATCTGCATTTCGGGTCACAGGCAAAATTCCTTATCCGACGGACGGAAGAGAAGATCAGAAAACTCCGATCCGGGGGGGTACAGGTTTCAGAATCTGCCCAGCCTACATAACCGCCGCCGGTCCGGGGCCCTGCGTTCCAGCCAAAACTCCTGGCTTGCATCTTACGAATGCAGGCTATATGGCAGGCGACCGGGGAAAAAGCCGGCAGGATCACCGCCCCCGGCCCCAGCTCGGCAGGAGGCAGTGAAAGCCCGGCGGAGAGGGAAAAAATCGCATTGCGTCAACAGCTGGTCTCTTGCATACTGGCTATAGAAAGAAAAACTATGAGAAATAGGGAACAAAGGGAAATCGAGAGCTATGATGTGCGGGCGACTCATTGGGTACGGCCCTTGACGAACCCCCGGCATACTTCACACAGGCAGACACGAGCGCGAAAGCCTGACAGATATGGCTCTGCGGCCGTGCGGTCGGGAAGCGCCAGCCCGGCGGGGAAGGGGGCGCGGTCGAACTCCTGGAGTCTGTGGTTGATATTGCCCGTTCTTCTGGGATTGTGCAGTCTGTTGGGCTGCAAGAGCATACCTCAAATGTGGGGTGGCGGATCGAGAAAGGAAAAGAAGAAGGCCACGGACCCGGTCCAACTCCAACAGGAACTAAACTTATTTGCCAGTACCGCGCTCGCGGACATCGCGGGTACCGCCAGCAAGATAGCCTCGGCCACCGAGAAGCGGCGCATCCGCGAGCAATCGCTGAGCTGGAAGATTAACATGGCCGAAAAGTTCAGCGAGTCAATAGCACAATCGGACGCCAGGCGGTCGTTCCTGGCAATGTGGCTCATGCTTGCCCGCGAACACCATTCACTGAAGGACGGCCCCAAATCCGACATTTTCGGTGACCAGCAAAAGATGGCTGTAAACCTGCTCGAACGACAGTTGCAGCAGGTTGAGAAACTGGGCCAGACACATTTCACGCCGGAGATGATAGACGCGGCCAGGGACGACATTGGAAAGCTGGCCTCTGAGTCCATGGACGCTCCTGCCCATGCGTCCAGCACTATAGGGGGTCTGGGCCGCGTTCCCGGCGACATCGGTCGCCTGCTTACCATCCCGCTGACGCCGTTCCAGGGCATTTCTGATACGCCCACCGCAATCAGCCAGCTTGCCGTCTCCACCGATAGCTTCTCGACCGTGGCGAGCAACCTTCCCCGCCGCCTGCGCTGGGAGATGGAACTTCTTTTGCTTGAGATGGAGTCTCTGGAGTCCGTGACCGAGTTTCGCGACAGCCTTCAGCGGAGCGTCCGGACGCTTGAACGGTTCTCCACCTGGGTGGAGCACCTGCCGGAGGAACTCCGCGAGGTGATCGCCGCCCTGGAGCGTAATCAGCCGCAGCTCCACGCCATGCTGACGGAAGCCCGGCAGGCCGCGACCGAAGTGAATGAGGGGCTGGGTAAGGCGCAGGTTACCTCCGACAGGGTTTCGAGGCTCGCCACTGAGCTGTCTGCCACGGCTGACGCCTGGCAGAAAACCGTTTCGGCCCTCCAAAGGCTGCTCGGGGACTGGCGGGAGTATAAGGATTCACTGCCGCCCGCCCAGCCAGACAAGGAAAAAACCACGGTGGCCGACTACCTGACCCTGGCCAAGGAAACAAACGAAACACTGACACAGGCTCGGGGGTTACTGCAGGATGTGCGACAGGCTGACAAGAACCAGCAGACGATCTCGCGATTGTCCGTCGAGGCCACCAACCTGATGAATGCCCTGGTGATGCGTCTGGCGCTGCTGATAGGCCTGGTACTGGTGGCTGTCGTTGCCGGGCGCTTCATATGGGTACGGATTGGGCGGAGATGACCGGGGAAGAACGACCGGCTGACCGATTGATGAGGGCGGCGAAACCGAACATAATAATCCGTTCGGGATCAGCCACCTCGAGGATTCGCCGGACAATGTCATTCGTGGGCCGGTTTCGAACCTTCGCGCGGCGCGCCCCGTGGGCGTTTCTCAGGGAAAAGTGCGCAAGTCTCCTC
>JAGXLK010000438.1 GCA_018334735.1 Planctomycetota bacterium
TATGGCTGGATGTGGGCTCAACGGATCCGAAAACGGGTCTGGAGTGTTTTTATCAGTTTCTGTGCAACTACGCCGGGGCCCGCTACGATGTCCTCCACCTGCCCTCGGTCGGTAACTCACGCCTCGGTTGGAGTTCCGGCTGGGAACCGAAAAACCGGATCACCGATGACAACGAGTGGGAGTGGGAACTCGTGATTCCACGCGAGACGCTCGGCAAAGAGGCCCTCTTTGAAGAAGGGGTTGAACTCACCTGCCTTATCGCACGCAACTACAAACGTCCCTGGGAGCAGAATTCTTTCGAAGGGACCAGCAGTTTCTCGGTGCTTGAGACGCATTCGAAATACGTTCTGTCCAAAAAAGCCCCGGCCGTTCACCTGCTTTCGGTCGGCGATCCCGCGGAAAAACAACTCGGACTCAAACTCGCCGCCTACGGGCAGAAAGACACGATCGTCAACTGGAAGTTCGTCTCGGACGGCGGAGTTAACAAAAGCGGAAAACTTAAAGTCAAAAAAGGGCAACTTTCGACATTCAAGCCGATGATGAACCTGGACCAGCCGGGTAAAGGGTATTTCCGAATCACAGTCACCTCGGACGATGGTCGCACGTTGCTCGATTGGTGCGCGCAACGTCAGTTCGGCTTCCGTAAAAAAATGCCCAAAAAATTGAACGATCGGGGCGATGTCGTGAAAGTGTCCCCGCGGTTCAACCCCGTCCACAACTACGTCCGCATCACCGGCGATTTCATCAATTACGACGCACGGGATACGATCGACAGGGTGAAAGTTCAGGTGTTCGATGAAAACGGCGAAGAGCTCGGCCAGACGTTTCTGAAAATCGACGAGCTGGCGTACGTCGAGGGCGTTTTGCAGCTCGGGGACGTCCCGTACGGGGAATATACCACGAAGATTACCTGCCTGGGCAAAAACGGAGAAAAAATTCTGTCGGAAGCCAACAAATTTTCCAAAAAAGACCATGCGAAGGCTTTCGACTGGTGGAACACCGAACACGGCAACATCGAGAAAGTCATCTCCCCCTGGGAACCGGTGACTTTTGAGGGGAACGAGTTTGGTGTCTGGGGCCGCACGATGAAAGTCGGTGCGGGCGGTCTCCCGGAGCAGATCGTAACGCGCGGGACTCCGCTTTTGGCCGCGCCCGCCGAGCTTCTTGCCGAGACGGCTGATGGGCAAACGCTGCGTCTGAAACCGGCGGAAACGAAAGGAAAGGTCACGTTCAACAAAGACCACCGCAAAACCGTCGAGTATGTCGGCAAACTGGGATCGATCGAGGTGCGATCACAGGTCAAAGTTGAGTTCGACGGGATGTATAAGATCAGCCTTCAGCTCGACCCGAAATCACCGGTTGCGGTGAAATCGCTGCAGGTAGTTGTGCCTCTCACGGGTGAGACAGCGAATTATGTCCACGCGGCCGGAAGCGGCATCCGGACCGGGTTTAATTACGGATTCTTGCCCCCGGATAAGAAAGGTGTCATCTGGACCAGCCGCAAGGTCGACAGTCAGCCGATGCGTGCCGGTTCATTCATCCCGTATGTCTGGGTAGGGTCGACCAAAGGCGGCCTTTGCTGGTTTGCTGACAGCGATGAAGGCTGGGTGCCGAACGATGAGACGCCGGCGATTGAGATCCGGCGTGCGAGCGACACACGCGTGGATTTCGCGCTGAACCTGATCAGTGAGGAATTCCGCATTGAGAAACCCCGGGAAATTGTGTTTGCATTTCAGGCTTCACCGGTCAAACCCATGCACGATAAATGGCGCATGGATTCCTGGTGGTGCGGAGATACGTTCAAGGATTGGGCCCAGTGTGGGAGCACGATCTGGAACGCGATCCCGTACTGCCGTGACATCAAAAAATGCAAAAAGATGGTGGAGCAGCGGCACAAAGCGAAGAATTCCTACATTTTCGGGTTCAGCAAGTACCGCGCCAACGCCGTGCCGTATTTCATACACAAAAAACTGCCCGGTCATCTGGTGCCGGAAGTGAAATATTTTGGCGATCAGTGGCGGACATCGATCAGCGATTGCCTTTACTACGGGAAAACCGTTAACGATTATTTTGTCCATAACTACGCGGAGTGGTGCCGCGCGACCGGGATCGATGGGTATTACGTCGACAACATGCGCCCGGTGGTCTGCGATAATATCGAAGCCGGGCGCGGCTACCGATTGCCCGACGGGCGGATTCAGCCGACCTACCAGATGTTCTCGACGCGGCGGTATTTCCTGCGCATGCGGGCGGCGTTTGCCGAGCAGGGCAAACACAACAAAATCGTGCTTCACATGACCAACAACATGATCATTCCCTGGGTGGGCGCGGCGGACATTGCCTACGACGGCGAGCACCACGTGATCTACCCGGAGATGGGCAAAGATTTCATGGATTTCTGGAGCCTCGAACGCCTTCGCGTGGATTATCCCGGTCAGTGGGGGACGGCGATTAACTTCATGCATGAATACCAGGGAAAATGGGATACTGCAAGGTTGGTCAAAGCCATGCGGGCCTACAGCGGAGCGATCATTTTGCACGACGGTTTGCCCTCGGGGAACGCCAACGGCAAAAACCAGCCGCTCTGGATCGGCCGCGACCGCTTCGGCATCGAAGCCGACGATGTCGAGTTCATCGGGTACTGGGAGGACAACACCGGAGCCGTCTGCGAGACAAAAGACGTCTATCTGGCGGTTTGGAAACGGCCGGGCAAAGTGCTGGTGGCCGTGGTGAACTGGGGCGAGAAGACAAATGCCCGCGTGGTGCTCGATCCCAATAAACTCGGACTGGACAGTCCCGCAAAATGGACGATCAAGGATGCCGAGGTGGGGACCAGTGTGGGACGAGGACGAAACGTCTTCTGGTCCGCCGACAGTCTGGGCGAGATTCAGCATAATGGCAAAGGCCTCCTGACCGTACCCGTGCCCCGTCACGATTACCGGCAGGTTATCGTGGAATAGCGTTATGCGCCTTCCCGATTGGAAGCTCAGAAGCACAGTCCATGGAGACTCGAGTTCAGCTGAGTGCGCTCCTGTGATAGGGCGTTTGGCAGTACCGCGTGATTGCCTGTCGGGACAATGCTCTTGAGAATCCGAGGGCTGTGCGGTACTGTTTTGATTCGCAGTTGAACATTCGCGGGAATTTGAACCACCCGGCGGGTATGCCGGCTGCTGGGTTTGACACCACAAGGAGTTAGAAAATGTCGGAACGACCAAATGTGATTGTCATTCTCAACGACGATATGGGCTATTCTGACCTCGGTTGTTATGGGGGAGAGGTCGAGACACCGAACCTCGATTCACTCGCCGAAGGAGGTTTGCGCTACACGCAGTTCTACAACACCGCCCGATGCTGTCCCTCGCGCGCCAGCTTGCTGACAGGTCTGCATCCGCATCAGGCTGACGTCGGCCACATGACGGGCGATGATGGTATTGATGGGTATCGGGGGAACTTGAGCCGGGATGCCGTGACGATTGCGGAGGTGCTCGGTTCTTCGGGCTATGCTACCTATATGTCGGGGAAATGGCACGTCGCACGAGACTGCCAGAACCCGGGCAACTGGCCCTGCCAGCGCGGTTTTGACGATTATTACGGCATCATAACGGGCGCGGCGAGTTACTTTAACCCTCATACGCTAACCCGGAACAACGAACGCATTGAGCCCACCGGTGAAGAGTATTACCTGACTGATACGATCAGCGACGAAGCCGTGCGCCAGATCAAAGAGCACGCGGCAGCAGATTCCGAAAAACCGTTTTTCCAATACCTTGCCT
>JAGXLK010000439.1 GCA_018334735.1 Planctomycetota bacterium
TTGCTGGGCGTCTCGGTGGTCAGGTACATCTCCTCGAAAACCATGATGTCATCGAGTGTCCGCCCGCCATCGTCTCTGAACGAGCTCACGTCAATTGTGACATTCATCGGATCCGTTCCCTCGGCCGCGTCCACGCTGAACTGAAAACTTTCGTGCTGGTTGGCCGCAAGGCGGATGTAGCCCGGTTCGGTGGAGTCGGCGTACTGCAGCGTGTCGACCGGGAAGATCCGTCTGGGGACGAGGATTTGTCCGGCTTTCAGACGATCGGTGCTGACCAGCGTGCGATGGGGCTTCAGCTTTCGCGGTTTGTGTTTATTCCAGACCGATCCACCGGAATCCCAATTTTTCACGATTTTGTCCGGTTTCGGGCCGATCACCACCGGCACATTGATGCTGCTCTGCTGTGAGTTGACGGCCTGGCCGAGACGCTCGAGGGGTTGTCCTTTGAACACGCCGATATTCAGCGTGTAGACGCCGTTTTTCGGCGGTGTAAAGGTGTAGGTGACGTCTGTAATTTTGCCGGCTTTCAGCTCGACCTGTCGGTTGGGCAGGGAAATGCGTTCTCCGCCTTCGAATGCCACCACATCGCCTTCCAGACGTCGCTGGCCCATATCCACGGAGGGTGCGATATGAAGGGTGACTTCCACCTCCCGACCCGGTTTCGGGTCTTCCGTCACGATGGTGGCGCCGGCGGCCAGTTCGGGAGCGACATACAGGGGGCGTTTGAGGTTAGCGGAGACCGCCAGGGCGTTGGTGGTCTGCCAGGAGTCGCCGGGTTTGAGATTGACGCTGCGCAGGATAGCCTCGAGGGTGAACCGTCGGTCATTGGAGTCGGGTTTGCGGTCTCCGCCCCAGTTGTAGTATGTTGCCACGTCCTCAAAAGTGTAGACGGCCGACACCATGGGCATTTTTGAGGTGTTTTCCTTTTTGCTGCTGCGTCGGACGGCCCAGTTAGTGATCGGTTCGCCGCCGCGGACCAGTCCGTCCTGACCCATAACCACCGGGCCGGCGAGCAGGGCGGGTTTGTCCTCGGTGCCGATCCCGCCCACGTGCTTGATCCAGGGCGTCAGATTGATTTTGTTTCCGCCGATATTTTCAAGCTTCCAGGTGCAGTAGACGACGGCTTCACCTTTCTTCAGGGTGTAGGTTTTGCTGACACGGATTTTCGTTCCGCTTTTATGCCAGACGTAGGATTGGCGCGCCACGGCTTCGTCGGGTTTTGATTCCATAATTTCCAGCTTGTAGTCGGTTTTCTTCCCGCGCATGCCCTGGCCGAAACGATCTCGAAAATATCCCTGCGCGTCGTGATGGTCTCCCAACAGGTGGCCGGTCGGTTTATAGACCAGCGTCTGGATCGGACCGAGACCGCTTTTACTGCCGCTGATTCCCACCTTGAGGAATTCGTTTTCCAGGAACACCGCGTTCTCTTCGGTGAACTCGGCGATGCGCAGTGTCAGTTTCCCGCGTGTGGCCTTTACTTCAGCGCGGGCATTCGTTGCCCGGGTGAAGAGGACGAGGGCCAGCAGCGCCATCATTCCACGCAGGAAGGCCCGCGCGTTCGATCGTCCACCGAACATCGTCCGTCGTCCACTGTTCATCCTGTTCATGCATCAATCTCCTGAGAGGAAAGAGCAATCGGATATGATTACAGATGTTCACAAATGCGGTGATGTATCGTTTTCCTGGCCGCGGCAATCTCGCTGCTGGGCTGAAAAAAACGACGAGATTGCTTCGCCCATCTTACGATGGACTCGCAATGACCCGTTGAACGGTATTTTTGCGTCAGGGCGCGGCACTCCAGAATGCATATGTCGGTCTTTCAGCCTTTCATCTCGCCGCAATCCAATATGCTCCAGGGCCTGGAAAGGTCAGAGCAACTCGCGATTGCATGCAACGACCTTCGGTCAAACGTGTCAAGAATCTTCGCGCAAAATCATAACCCCATCGGCTCCATCGTGTGGATTTCACGGGGACTTATGGCGACTTCCGGAACGGACTTTTTCTCGGCCGGCTGGCTTTTCGTCCTGCAGCTCTATAATCTTCTCGGCCACCCGCCTGCGCATGGCGTCGAAACTGCCGTGAGCGATCAGCACGGCGCCGTGGTTGTTCCACGAAGCCGGGTGGTCGACCGGGCCGAGCGTCCCGGCAACGGCCTCACGGGCCTCAGTCGGATTCATTCCCCGTTTTCGGTAGAGAAGTTCCAGAGTGTGCAGATAGCGGGCGTCGTCTATGCCCTCGCGAATGGCACGCCAGCCCTGGGTTGGATACCAGCGGTCGGCGCCGCGGTTGCCGCCTTTTGGGTAGACGGAAAACAGGTACCGGAAGTTCCAGTCGTAGCAGAACGCCGTGATCTCTTCCAGACCGTAGAATGCCCAGGCCTGAATCCCCAGCACGAGTCGATTGACGGCGATGGAGTTGTAGCGCACCTGGGCGTTGTATGTGCTTTTAACGTTTTTGCGATACCACTGCTGCATTTCTTTGCTGGGAGCGCGTTTTCCGAGCCGTTCGCGGGGCATGTACATCTTGAAGATCTTGCATCCGGGCGCGCTGATATCGATCCCGGGTTGCCATTTTTTAGGGCTGTTGTGGGTGGACCAGACTTTCATTCCGGCGGCGTGGGCCTGCTCGGCCAGGAATCGGGTCCAGACCCGACGCGACGGCGTTCCGTCCGGTTCGTCCACCGGGAAGATATAGAGTTTGGCGTTGACATCTTCAGCGATCCGTTTCACCTGACGCAGACCATGGCGCATGTGTTTTTTGACGTCATTCACCACATCTTTCACCGTGCGGCCGTCGGGCAGATCTTCATCCACGAGGGCGGGAGGCGGCAATTTCTTAATCGTTCGCATGTGCGGTTGAGAGAGCCATTCGCGGCGGATAGCGGGGTCGGCGTAGGGGAGTATCTTGAGCTGAAAACCGCTGCCCGTGCAGGGATGGGGCTCGGATTTTATTGCTTTGAGCAGAGCGGTCAGTTCCTCGATTCTCTTCTGGCGCTTCTCCGCGGACCGTTTCTCACCGGTCAGATCGTCCAGCAATCCGTCCGTCTCCTGAGTTTCTTCGCCCAAGCCCATTGCGTCCGATTCGGACGGCATCAGCGATTTTAGTTCTTGTTCCAGATGTTTGATTCGGGCCTTCACCAGCTCCGGAACGCCGGCGGCTTTCATGGCGGGTTCGAGGACATGGCAGTTGACGTAACGGAGGGTGGGGTCGAGGCCGGCATTGCGCAGAGTTTTGACGGTGCGACGATACGGCGTGCCGTCGACTTTCACCTGGCCGTCTTCGACGTAGTAGCGGAATTTAGGGCCCATCGGGATGGTCAGCCCGTTGAATCCCGCCTCCCGGATCATCCCGAGGTTTTTCACGTTCTGCGGTTCCCACAGGGGGCTCCAGGTCAGACGCCAGATCCAGTAGGTTTGTCGGGGCGGTGCGAGTTTGAAAGGATAGACCCGCATTTGTAGCGGAACCGTGGCGATGACGCCTTCAGAATCCTCGATGGTGATTTTGCCCCTGTAGGTGCCCGGTGGAGCATCTTCCGGCACTTTTACGTCAATGAAAAAGCGTTGCGTGCGATGTGCATTTACGTTCAGAGGCCACTCATCGGCGTAACGCAACAGCTTGTAGCGTCTATCTGTGTGGCGCGGTTTTCCCGGGGACTCGTTTTTTTCTTTTTCGCTATCGGCCTCTTTTTCGACGATGTCGACCGACAGCTCTTCGGCGTCGGGTCTCTGGCCCGGCTCCATCGACTGCGCGATTTTTGTCATGTCGGCCCTC
>JAGXLK010000440.1 GCA_018334735.1 Planctomycetota bacterium
GCCATCGAAAGCCCCATAACCCGTATTTCTCGCATGATGGCAAGATTAATACGTTCTTTTGTCTCCAGATGTTCGTCGAGTCCGAGTCCGACTGTATAGTAGTAGACCAGGATGTTGAGGCTCGATCCGCCAAATTCAGCAAATCGCACCACTATGAATTCATCGTCGACGCCTTCGTCATTTCTGATGATCTCACGCACCTTCTCGACGGCTTCTTCCATTTCATCGGGCGAGGTTTCATAAGTCAGTCCGATCGTCTGCTGAACGCGCCTTTTTTGCATTCGCGACCAGTTATCGATCGTGGCATTGGCCACATTTTTATTCGGGACAGATACCAGCGTTCCATCCCAGGTTCGCACGCGGGTTGACCGGAAACCGATTTGTTCGACAAAACCGTCAACGTCTTCCATCTTCACCCAATCTCCCACCTCGAACGGGCGGTCCAGGAACATGAAGACAGAACCAAAAAAATTGCCAAGCGTATCCTGTAAGGCCAAAGCAACGGCTAATCCGCCTATGCCCAGACCGGTAAGAAGGCTTGAGACACGGTAACCAAGCAGCTGAACGATCCACACGCCGCACAGAATCCCTACTGTAACTTTCAACGCCTTACGAATCACCGGCATGATCTTGTCATCCAGTCCCGAGCCCGTTCCCGCCGCAAGTTTTTTCAAATACGAAACCAGGGCATCGATCAGCCGGAACAGGAACCATATAAAATCCGCTCCTAGCAGAACCTTGATCAGAGCATCCGCAAACGCGCTGATATCCGGTTCTGTCGGAAGCGGTACAAAGGACAACGCCCCGGCGAGTCCCAGCAATGCCAGCAAACAGCCCACCGGTTTGCTGGCAGCTTCAGCGATCGAATTGTCGAACTGCAGAGAGGTGCGTTCCAGAAGCGGTATGATTTTCGACTGAAAGAGATAATCGGAGATCTTTTTCATTACTAAACCTACAAGAATGAGAATGAATGCTGCGATCATTTGCCATACAGCTACCCCCATGAACTGGACTTGCGCCCAATCTGGGATCTTGCCGCTAACTTTATCTCCGAGCGCCGATCCTGACGTAGTTGTCTCGGCAGCGCAGTATCCAACAGTTGGAAGTGCAACCATAAAAATTACAAAAATGATCACCGGTAGCAGCAACGAGAATTTTTGTCGGCCACAAACTGCCCGTCGAGAAATATTCATAATATGTCTCCATGATCGCATTGAACTGAGCGACAAAACCTGATGGGAACCATTATACACAGCGGCGTCCCCGGAGTTAAATGTGGCATCCCACTGGAGCTTCAAGCGTGATTGCGCAGTTTCAGCTCAACCGGGTGCGGACGGAGGTACGATTGGTCCCCCAGATATTCTTTGTCGTATTTTCGCACGTAATGCTCTACCAGTGTAACGGGAACGACAAGCGGGACGAGTCCTTCATGATATTCATTCGTCACTCGCACGAGCTCCTGTTTTTCCCAGCTGCTCAGATCGTCCTTGAAATACCCCAGCATATGGTGGATGACGTTGGCATTCTTGCCGCGGCTGGGCATTTCCCCCATCGCCTCACGAAGGAGCTCTTCGTAGCGTTGGAAGGGATCATCCGACATTTCCTGCGCCGTGGCCACCACTCGCCCCATCTCTTTCAGTTTCTCGGGACTGTGCGCCATCAGCTGAAGTTTATGTCGCGTATGGAATCTGATTAAATCCGACATTTCGCCACTCGCACGGGCTCTGCGATAGTCGCGGAAACAAAAAATATTTTCAAAAAACTTCTCCCGTAATTTCGAATCATGCAGGCGACCATCTTCTTCAACGGGTACGAGCGGAAAATGGTCCATGAACTCTCTTGCGAACATCCCGACTCCCACAGATTGCGGAACGCCGTTTTCATCATAAACTTTCACCCGCTCCATACCCGAACTGGGCGATTTGCTTTTGAAGATGAATCCGCAGAGATTCTCGTCTTCAAGTTCTTGCACTCGTTCCCTCGCAAATGTTACCATCTTTTCCGTCATATCGCGTCCGGTGCGACTCGTCACAAGACGAGGATCGTCGGGGTCACCCACCAGCCGCATTGCCTCCCGCGGAACGGACAGACCGCACTCGACCTCCGGGCAAACCGGCACCCATTCAACAAACTGGCCAACCGTATCCGTCAAGAATCGATCTCTCTGATGTTGACCGTTGTATCGGACGGGTTCACCAAGGAGACACGAGCTTATTCCGATTCGTGGTTTTCCTTCGGTCCAATCTCGGTCAATCTCGGGATGTGAACCTTTCATCGGCTATTTCTCCTGCGATTGTCTGAACCGCTCATGGTCGGAACCGTTTCATGTTGGCATTCCGAGTCGCCTCACTATCCCCAGCCCTTCCATCGCTTCCTTTTTCACGTTACCATCATAGCATATGCAGCAGACGTTGTCTGCGGTCATCCGGATTCTGACTGTTCGGTCTCGTGATAAGTTGGTGACGTAATGTTCGACATCCTATCAGCAGTGATCATACTTGCGGCGGTCTCGGCGTGCTGTTTCGCCCTTGGAATCTTCTCAGCGAAGAAACTGCCGGGAAAAACGGCGGCCTGGCTTGCCTCCGGGGTCGTACTGTTGCTTGGATTGTATCTTGTTCTTTTGCACGGCCGTCTCGTCTTGGCTCAGCTCTTTCCCTTCTCCGGTTGCATAGTACTCGGCAACTGGATCCCGCTGGCAGCGGCGATTCTGGCCGGGATTGTAACGGCCGATCCCCGCCTGAGCGTGCAAAGAAAGACGGTCGTAGCCGGAGTTTTGCTGCTGCTGGGAGTTGCCCCCCTGGCACGAGACATCCTCAGCCCACCCCCAGAAGTCCAGGAAACCTGGTCTGACGACGGCGTCTGCCTCCAGAACAAACCGGGGACTTGTGGTGCCTGCGGAGCAGCCACATTGCTGCGTGCCCACGGTATCGAATGCCACAAGAAGGAGATGGTCCGGCTTTGCCTCACCCGTCGAAGTGGAACCCCAACGCTGGGCATCTACCGCGCTCTCAAGATCGAGACGCGCGATACTCCGTTCCGTGTGCGCATCGGCCGCACCGACTTTGCCGGCCTTCGCAATATGAAAAACCTCCCCGTCTTGATGAGTGCTCGCCTCGATCCCAATAAGGTAGACGATCCGCGTTACAAATCCGAATGGGGCTGGCAGCCTGGCGTGCGTCATATGGTCCTTTTCTACGGATTCGCCGACGACGGTAAGGTCGAGATGGCCGACCCCACGGTCGGTCGTGAACAGTGGCACGAGCGGGATTTGCGAGCCTTGTGGGACGGAGAGATGGTGTATCTCTCACGTGAGAATTAAAACACTCATTGCAACCGGCGGCCGCTTCCCAAAATCACCCCCTTTGACTGGAACCCCCCTCCTGTTGTAGATAGAATGCGAACGGTTTATATCAACCTTTGTTGAGCAGATCTAACTGCAAGAAACGTTTTAAGGGAGAATCCGTGCATTATGGAAAGTACCGTGTTATAGCCTTCTTATTTTTCTTCGTAATCTGGAGCATCGTGGTCCTGGACGCCTGGCGTATTGCGAGATCTCTCATAACTAAATTGCGGGGAAAATCAACATCTGGTGATTTGCTGAAACCGCTCGCTTTCTTCCACCATTTTGTTGCTCTCTTTATCGTCGTTGTTTTCGTATACGGCTGGGGCATCGAACCCCGTTGGATCCGCGTGCGTTCGATTGACCTTCCGACTGATAAACTTTCACACACGTCGTTACGTATTGTTCAGATTACCGATCTTCACTGCG
>JAGXLK010000441.1 GCA_018334735.1 Planctomycetota bacterium
GGGTTGGGCGCCATGTAGGGGTAGTTTTCGGCGAGCATGTAGATCTTACCTGTGTCTTCGACGGTCCGGGCGAGTTGAACGCCCTGGGCGAGGGTGTGGCAGGCGGCGCATTCGCTCATCACGTGCCGGCCGCTTTCGAGCGCGCGGACCGCAAAGGGGGCATGCTCGTGAAAATAGTTGGCCAGAACGACGGCATCCATTTCATGTTCAAGGAAACGGTCATAGTCGGTGTGGGTTTCAACATCGAGGTTTTTCCCGACTTCTTCCAGTTTTTCTTCCCACGTGTCACAGATGGCCACAAGTTCCATGCCGACGCGGCGGGCGCTGTGGATGAAAGTGCGTCCCCGTCCAACACCGACCACACCGACTTTGATGCTGGCGTCTTTTTCTTTCTGATGACTCATGTTTCATTTCTCCGATTTATGTTGCGGCAAGATTGTAATTCGTCTTGGGTCCGGGCACAAGTCAAGGAGATCAGATGGGGTCCCGGCCCGTTTACAAATTCGCCGGGCTCGTCCGCTTCGGGCGAGGTTTATCCCGGCGATGGTCAGGTTTTTTGCGAAATAGCGAGCGTAGCGGAAAGGTCGCGGGCAAGATTCCTGCGCTACTATAACAGCGCTTCCCAGCAGTCCAAACCGCGAGGTGTTGGCCCGTTCAGTATGACAGCATCTTGCCTGTCAACGGCTCGGCTGCCAGGACCTTCAGCGTTCTCAGGTCAGGGGACGGGATCCGGGGTGGCTGGCTCCAGCATTCTGTTCCGAAGCCGATTCGCCGGCACAGAGTCTCGCAGGTTTCATGCCCCCTTGTCATTGCGAGGCGGCATAGCCGCCGCGGCAATCTCGCTGTCGGGCTGAAAAACGACGAGATTGCTTCGCCCATCTCGCGATGGGCTCGCAATGACCTGTGTGGCCGGGCCCCGGGCTAACCAGATATTCAGCGGTCCGCTGCGTCGGGAAACACACAGAGCACAGGATACGGGGCAAACCTGGATTCCTAACAGACGCATGTAGCACAGGCTCTCCCGCCTGTGGACCGGGTCGTCAGAGCCGGAGTCGTTGTCGTTTGTGCAGGAATGGAATATGCGGCGTGGCGGACAATCGGAACAGGACCGGTTCATGCATAAACCCCGCCGGCGGAGCCGGCTGTGGAGTACGGCGGCTGCGAGTCGCGGTGGACTGGAAGGGGATATGCCAATGCCAATGATATTTAAAATGGGAGGTACGTCTGCCCAACGAATCTCCCACGGGGGGCGCCGCTTTGCCGTTCTCTTTTTGCCGTTTGTTCCGAAACGGAACATGTTGCGTGGCGGACAATCGCCTCGGTACCGGTTCGTGGATGAACCCCGCCGGCAGAGCCGGCTGTGGAGTGCGGCGATTTTTCGCCGCTGTGCCGTTGTCTTTCGTCGTTTTGTGGTGGACCTTCAGCCCACTATCATTTCATGCATATCTTTGCCCCAGGGCTCCGACGACCTTCAGCCGTCTGCACCCTGGGCTATTATATACTGCCCTTTCAGGGCACAGAACGGCAGGGCGCGCTCGGCGATCACGCCCTGCATGTGCGTGGCATCCTGGGTACGTGGAGACCGGGTGGGTTCTATCCGGAAAAATGCTTGAGAACTGTAGGTCCGTATCACCGGGGCGGACCTGCCGTTCGCCATTTTAGCGCAATACCTGCTGCTCTCTTAAACGGCAGGACGCAGCTTGGCCGCGCGAAATACGGGCTTTCGCCGGCTATCCGTTTACTATCCCGGTTCCGGCCAGTATTGTCCTTCGGCCATGCCGGGAGTTCCCGGCGGCACGATTTCATCGACTCTGTCCAGCACGTCTTGATCAAGAGTGACATCCACAGCCTGGAGACAATCCTTGGCCTGTTCAAGTGTTCTCGGTCCAATGAGGGGCGCGGTTACTCCGGGTCGTTGCATCAGCCACGCGAGCGAGAATCGCACCAGAGTTGTGCCGCATTCTTCGGCGAGCGGGATAAGTTGTTCGACCTGCTCGAGTTTCTGCTGGCCGATATCGGTCTCGAGGTTGACCATCCAATGTTTTTGGGCCCCACGTGTTCCTTCGGGTGGTTCCTGGCCTTTTCGATATTTTCCCGTGAGCCAGCCAGCACTGAGGGGGCTCCAGGGGATCACGCCGACTCCGTGTTCCTGGCAATAGGGGAGTATAAACTTGTCGATGTAACGGTCGAGAATGTTGTAAGGCGGCTGTTCGCTGGTGAACCCGACCAAGCCTTTGAATTCGGCGATAAGACGCGCTTCGGCGTGGCGCCAGGTGGGGAAAGAGGATGTCCCGATATAGAGAACTTTACCCTGGCTGACAAGATCGTCGAGTGCCCTCAGAGTTTCCTCGATGGGAGTGTATTTGTCGGGACGGTGGATCTGATAGAGGTCGATCCGGTCGGTGTCGAGGCGCCGCAGGCTATCTTCGCAGGCCCGGACAATATGGTATCGGGAACCGCCTCTGTCGTTGGGCCCTTCGCCCATTCCGGCCCAGAATTTCGTGGCGAGTACGATATCATCGCGGACGTCTTTAATGGCGCGGCCAACAATTTCTTCGCTGGCGCCTTTGTTGTAGACATCGGCGGTATCAATGAGATTTACACCGGCGTCGAGCGCGGTATGGATGATCTCGTGCGCGTCTTCTTCGCTGGTACGGCCGCCGAAATTCATGGTTCCGAGGCCGAGCTGAGAAACTTTTACGCCTGAAGAGCCTAAAGTGCGATATTCCATCTGCGATTCTCCCGGAATATTCAAGGATTTTAAACGGAGCAGAAATCATACGTGAGTTGCCAGACAGGGTCAACCTGAAGACCGGGATGACCTCCAATTTCTAACTTCTGACAGACGATGTGATCTGGATTACACGTTTTGTTTATTGACAAATGAGTCGAGGCAATGTATTAAGAGAAAGTGAACGAATTGATATCGCACAAAGAAAAGTTCTGCTCAATTTGCGTGCGGAAAAAGTAAAGGAGCGAAAAATGGCTGAAGAAGAAACTGAACTAAATCCGCAAGAGCCGGAGCGGGAGTGGTTTGTGTTAATTGACGGGGAAAAGGAAGGCCCGATCAGAGAGATAGATCTCATGCGGAAGATAAGGGACGAGGAAATCCCGGGTACCGCTTCTGTATGGTCGCCGGGGATGAATGGATGGCGGAGCGCTGTGGACGTGCCGGGGCTGAATGATGCCCTGCCTTAAAGGCCGCTAATTGCCCTTCTCGACGTAGCGTCGCAAGTCCCGGGCGTTTTCAATCGAATAACCGTGGGCGTCGTTGTTGAAGTAGGCGTAGACATCAAGACCGTCGTCCAGCAGTTTTTTGACTCTCTTAGCGGAGGCTACCAGGGCCTGATACGGATAATCGCCCCACGTGTCGGCGCCGTGGAACCGGAGGTAGACCCAATCGGTGGTGACGATCCGGGGATGTTTTTTCATCTTTTCATGGATCATATCGTGGATACAAAGCGCGACCTCGTGCTCGCGCAGCAGCTCGTAGACCTCTTTGCAGAGCCAGGTTGGATCGCGGAATTCCATCGCCCAGCGTTGATCACGGGGAAGTGCGTCTAAAAAACCCGCCAATCTGTCGAGGTTAACGTGCCAGTTGGGGCGGAGCTGAACGAGGATCGGGCCGAGGTGATCTTCCAGCAGGCGGGCCCGTTCCATGAAGAGGTCAACGTAGTCATAGGGCTCTTTCAGGTGTTTGATGTGGCTGCCGTACCGGCTGAATTTCAGCACGTAGAGAAATCCCTCCGGCGCTCGCTCGTTTCCCCC
>JAGXLK010000442.1 GCA_018334735.1 Planctomycetota bacterium
CCGGATGACCTGCTGAAATACGATGGAATTATCATCGGTTCACCGACTTATTACGGTGATATGTGCTATGAGGTAAAAGAGCTTCTGGACGCCTCGGTTAAGTACCACGGCAAGCTGACGGGCAAAGTGGGAGGGGCTTTCGCTTCCTCTGCAAATATCGGGGGAGGAAATGAGACAACGATAATGTCGATTCTCCAGGCTTTGCTCATACACGGTATGATTGTCGAAGGAACCGCAGACGGGGATCATTATGGGCCGGTTTCGATAGGAGCTCCGGAAGAACGAGCCATCAGTCAGTGCCGGGAATTGGGTGAAAGAGTTGCACGATTGGCGATTAAGCTTTCTTGAACCAACCCAATTCGTTCGCTCAGGAATCGGTGGGGCGATAGGAAGGTTTGCCGTGCGTTTCCGGGGCCAGCAATGATAAAAGTGTCGCTACCAGGGCGAGTCCGATTATACCGACGAACACTATTATGTAGGCCTTATCGGGATAAATGATGGTTTTCGCCCCGGTTGGCCTGCCCGTAGCGAACGCGTCGAGTACAAGTCCCACCCCATTGGCCAGTATTCCTACCACCAGGTAAGCCACTGTATTCTGTATGCTCACCGATAGCGCGACGGTATCAGAAGGATTGAGCTCTTTCATGGACGCTGCGAAGACGGGCGCGCAGGCTGCCGAAGCCGCGAAAACAGCGTAGCAGGTGAGAAAAAGCCAACTTGGTGCTCCTGAGAGTATACCGCCAAGAACAATGACTGCCGCCACCGAGGTTGCTATCGGACAGGCGATGATCAATGGCCTGCGGCGATTGCCAATCAGACGTGAGAACAGCCCCCACAGAAGCGCCATCAGCATTGCTACAGCCATCATTACCAGAGTGTAGGCGGAAGCGACACTGGAACTTAAGCCCGCTACATCCTGCAGAAATTTTTTGCCTACCGTAGTCTGAACCAGAAAATAGATCGCCCAGTTGAAGGATCCCGCGAACAGCACCGGATAAGCCCTGTAATTGCGCACAACTTTGCCGAGACTCTGCAGGGAGAAGGGCGGTCCATCACCGGATTTCCCGCGCAGTTTTATCAAGAGGCCGACCGAAAAAATAAGCACGATTGCCGAAAATATTCCGATAAAAAGTAATGACCGGCGCCATCCAAAAGCCTGTGTGGCTCGCTCAAAAGGAAAGGTTCCGGCCAGACCTCCTGCATATCCCATGAAAATCAGTGCGCCCAGGAAGGTCGAAAAGTTTTCCAGGGCAAAATGTGTATCGATTTCCTTGATAAGGCTTAAATACATACACCCCGCCCCCAGCCCGATCAGAGCGCGACTGCTGTAAAGGATTGCAGTGCTTTGTGCGAGCGGGAACACTATGCTGCCGATGCACATGAGAGTGCCCCCAATGATCAGCACGCGGGTGCCACCCCAGCGGTCGGCCATTATCCCCACCAGAGGTTGCACCCCGGCGTAGACGTAGAGAAATATTGCTCCCAGCGCCGTAACGGCTGAAGCTGAGAAGGCCATGTCCGATTGCAACTCATTAAAGATCGTTCCCGGGATCGCTACCCGGTGGAAATATGAGAAAAAATAAAGTGCCCCCATACCCAGGAAAGCGAATATTTGCAGGAGATGTTGGTGTGATTTTTTGGGGCTGTCGGAATTCGTGACGGGTACCTCTTGATGGGCAAGCTTTTGAACAATACAGCTTTGTTGTTAGTGTTGGCGGCTTCAGGAAAATCAACTCTTGGCCGGTACCGGCTCGCAGCTTGAGCAAGATTTTTTCAGTTGGTATCCAGCAGTTCAATCCCGGTCTGGCGGGCGTCTTCCAGATAATCTTCGTGTTCAAGAATGTCGTCGGCTGCATCCAGACCCGAATAGAAGTGCGAGATGGCGCATTCGACATTAAGCGCAGCGAACCAGCTTTTTATGATAGTGAGGGTGCTTTGGAAGTAACGCTCACGGTCCATCGCCCCAATACACAGGAAGGCGCCGGTGCGATGTGGTTCCGGCGGATCTTTCAAACGAAAAGTGCGCACCCAGAAACACTGGAAACGGTCAATCAACACTTTCATGTGGCCGGGGAGCGAAGTGAAGTATATCGGGGAGGTGACAATGATGTGATCTGCCGCTGAAAATTTTGTGTAGAGATCCTGCATTTCGTCCTGGACCACACACCGGCCCGTTTCCCAGCAGCCATTGCAACTTCGGCAGGGCGTAATCGGCAAACCGTAGGCAGTCAGTATCTCTACTTTGGCATCCGGATCCTTATGGCGCATTCCATTGATGGCTTTCTCGAGGGCTGTATCGCTATTCCCGCCTCTCCGAGCGCTTGCCCGAACAGCAAGTATTTTGGTCATTTTTCGACTCCATTCTGGTAGGGAGCAGGGTCTTCGAGACCGGCCTGCCGGAATGCTTCCAGCCTGAGACGACAAGAATCACACCGACCACAGGCGCGTCCCTTTTCGTCGGGTTTATAACAGCTGAGAGTAACAGAATAATCGACGTCAAGGCTGATACCCCACCGAATAATATCAGCTTTTGACATACTAAGCAGCGGGGTTTCAATTTTGGGGGGATGTTTTTCCAGAGCTTGTTTGGTGGCAAACCTTGCGAGGTTCTGTGCGGCTTCGATGTATTCAGGGCGGCAGTCGGGATACCCGCTGTAATCAACGGACGTCACTCCGATGAAGATATACGAAGAGTCGGTTATTTCAGCGATTGCCAATGCGTATGCCAGAAAGACAGTATTTCGGGCTGGCACGTAAGTTGGTGGTATTTCGTCTTTAGAAGAAGGGGTTCTCGCGGGACTGTTTTCGGGTACTAAAACTTGATCATCGGTGAGCGCGGAGTGTCCGAGTTGACCGAGGGCGAGAGGCAGGACAACGTGCTGACTGACATCGAAAAATTCTGCTACTTTCCTGGCAGATTCCACTTCGAGATCGGCTTTCTGACCATAATGAAACGTCACGGCGTGCAGCTTATATCCCCGGTTTGCTGCGATGGCAAGTGTGGTGCTTGAATCTACTCCGCCGCTGAGCAAGACAACAGCTCTCGTGTCTTTGTCGGCCATTGGTGCAATTTCTCAAGGAATTATTGAAAAAGAAGAGCCGGACGTGAAATGGTACTTCCCATTGTTCGAGGCCTCACACGTGGCTTAATCTATATGCTATATGGTTTTTTATAGCGGATGAGTACTGACACTAGAGAGGATGGCAAAGCAGGTGGTGATAGGCAATACATGCGGAAACGGGAGATACTTTTGTTGCCTGTCGTGATAGTTTTCAGCTCAGTTGCATACGGTCAAAGCGGTTCTTACAGCATATATTTGACGTCCACTGCGGCACCACTCGACTTGACGACAAAATACACCAAACTTGTGTTGAACGATCTGACGAGCAATCCGCGCAAAGCAGCAACCAACCGTGAACCAGTCTCGGAGACCGGTTATTCTCCACGTTGCTTTTTCTGAAGGTACGGCAGGGCTTGTTGCGCTTTTTCCCCCATTTCTTTGCCGACTTTGAACGTCACGACTGCTTTCGGGTCGACATGTACAACTTCGTTTGTGCGGGGATTCCGTGCTTTTCGCGCAGGCTGGAGGCGGATCTCAAAGACGCCAAAATTCCGAAATTCAAGACGATTTCCGTCCGCCAGTTCGTCGATAACCCGGTCCAAAAAGCACTGGACGATCTCTTTAGCTACGATTTGGGGATTACCGGTTTCTTCAGCAATTGTTTCGCAAATCTCGCGTTTCGTAACTGTCCGATTCGACACGAGA
>JAGXLK010000443.1 GCA_018334735.1 Planctomycetota bacterium
ATTGGCCGTCGCATAGGTTATTCCTCTTCCTGAAGGCTTTTGTAGTATTGCTCGACAAGATCTCGATATCGGTCCGGAAACTTTGATTTCAGGTGGGAAAGTGCTTTTTCTCGTTCTTTTGGCGGCATGTTTCCCCAGGTTTCAGCTGGATCTCCTCTCACTTCGCGTCCGAGCTGTCCCATGCTTGACGAACCGCCCGGGAGTTGTGACTGGTTGGCAGGGGATGAGGGTGTTGCATTTCCCGAAGGGGCACCGCTACCGCCTGATTGTGCAACGCCCTGACCGCTACCTTGCCCGCCGCCTCCACCCTGACCCTGTTGCTTTTGGGCATTTTCAATAATTTTATCCAATATCTCAACAATCCTTTGCTGACGTTTCTGAGTTGTTTCATCGAGCTGATCCAGTTTCAAACGACGACGACTGTATTTCATCAGGTCGCAAACTTCTTTTAAGCTCCCTTCGGGGTATGTTATGAGTTGAACAAAGACCAGTTTAGCGCGCTCTCGGTGCCAGCTCGGAGCGTGGGGATAATTGCGAAGAAATGTGCTTATTGATTCCAGCGCTTTTTCCCTTTGCAAAAGATGCAGCTGGCAGATCGCAAGCCGGAACAAGCTGTGTGGTTTATATTGTGTATGAGGTGGATCTTCCTGGGCGAGAGGTTTTAGGAGTTTGGCGGCTTTTTCGTAATTTTCCTGTTGCATACGGCCTCTCGCGAGAAAAAAGCGGGCGTTCGATTCCAGATAAGAGTTTTTGGATTTGATTAATGGCTTGAGCAACCCGATGGCCTTCTCCGTCTTCTCACTGTTAAGATTCCGGAGGGCTTTGTGAAATTCTGGCCGAATTAGTGTCAGAGCCCGAGCGATGAGGTCGGGATCGCCTTTCGGCCCGGCGGAATCGTACAGTTGCTGAATTTTTGCCTTTGTTTCCGAGCCAATGTCTTTTTGATGGTTTGCCCACTGTATGAAGTTTTCTACTGCTCGCTTTGTGGAGATTGCTTTAGTGGTTCCGGTGTCTTTCTCCTGGGATTGGACTGATGCTGCTACTATGAGGGCAGCAACCAGTACGATTGTTATATAAATCCGCATTTAATTCTCCCGTAATGGATTCTTTGTATTACAACTTTTATAGTTCAGGGGCTGACTGTTTTTTCTTTTTCTTCCTGGTCTGTTCCATGAGTTTTTTGCGAAACTTCTCGGCCATTTCGCAAACAGATTTCTGACGATCTGTCAGGGTTGTGATCTCGTGTTCGAGGTCAGCCGAGCTGCGTTTGCCCTGGAGCTGTTTTTCGAGGGAACGTGTTCTTTTGTTGATTCTTCCCTGAAGATTCCGCAGCAGTTTTACCTCCGCGAGCAGACTTACAAGTGGTGGTTTGGGGCTCTGGCCATTCTGTGCCTGGTTGGACTTGCTGTCGGCCTGTGGGGGGTTATCCTGAGCTTTTTCCAGCGCCTGAATGAGATCGCACAGGGTTTGTTCGACATCTTTTTGGATGCTGTGGGTTAACCGTCCGGTCTTTTCAGCCTGAAGTCTTTTAACAAGCGTTTTCAGGTCAATCATTAGTCCGTTGACCACCTGCGAGAAGACGATGGGGGAACTATTTTCTTGCATCATCTTGAGGGCCTGTTGTGCTATTTTTGCGAGTTTCTTCTCGCCGTCTCCAAGTTCAGCACACCTGAGTGTCTCCGTTCGCCCCCAATCTTTACTGCTCTTTTTCTTTTGTAAGGCGCCGGTCTGTTCCGTAATGGCGACCTGTTTATCAAGCATGTTCTGGAACATTGCGATAAGTTTAGCCAGGAGAGCCCCCCGCTGTTCCTCGCGAAGTTCACGGAGCTCCTTGTCGATTTCCTGACGCGCTTTTTGTAGCTCCTCATGTGCTTTTTCCTGGTCTATTGCAGCTTTCCCAGGGTCATTTTTCTGCAGTTTTGTTGATCCTGTGTTCATGGAATTGTGGGCGTTTTTAAGGCTTTTTTGCGGCGAAGATTGCGCTCCGGAGTGACTACCACCTTGTGCGCCGCTTTGCTGGCTGTTTGCGGGCGAATCTGATTTCCCCGCGGACTCCATTTTTTTTGCGAGTTGGGCGGTTTCGCGAGAAGTCGCATCTTGTTTCCGCGCCATTTTCTTGTTGTGGTCGGGTGAAAGGGCGTCGAGTCGTTGTTTTTCTCTTTTCATTTGTTTGAGAGCTCTCTCCATGGCCGTGAGCGCTTTTTCTTGATTTTTGTGCGCGGAGGGCGCTTTCGCCTCCGATAGCTCTTTTTGGCTGGTCTTCTGATGTTTTGTGGCTTCTGTGAGGTCTTGTTGCCCTGGTTCTGGTGTTCGGGCTTCGGAAGGGGAAGGGACGGACTGCCCACGGTTCTGTGGACCTGATTCACCGGTCTTTTGCCCGGCTGCTTCAGCGATATCTCGCGTCAGTTTCGCTGTGTCTTTCCGAATTTGCCCTTGCTGTTGCGCGAGTTTGCCAAAATTCTGGTCTCCACTTTTACGTGCCTGTTCTGTTCTATCTGCAAGTTCTTTCTGCTGTTTTTTTAGTTCCTGAAGCCTTGCCATCTGATCTGCGAGTTGTTTTTGGGTCTTTGCAAGGTTACTGAATTTCTCGCTTTCTCGCTTTTCTTCCCATTCTTCACGACTCAGCTTATTAATCTGTTTTCGCCACTGTTCCAGCTGTTTGATTTTTTTTTGGAGTTCGTCGTAATAATTCTCTTCTTTGGTGAGAGTTTCCAGCAGGTTCACAAGGTCCTGTATGACTTCGATTTGTTCGTGGACAGCTGCGTCGAGATTGACTTCGTTAAGGAGAAAAGAGATTCGTTCCATCCGTTTTTCCAGCATAGCTTCGCGTGCCTTTTTCAAGGCGATTGAAAGACGCTCAGCTTGTTCGGGATCGGTTTCTCGCACTTGCTGGACAAGGCGGAGCAGTTTCCGCTCCAGCGCACGCATTTCGCTGCTGACTCCTTCTTGTTTAATGGCCAGGGCCGATTCGTCACGACGTTCGGCAGGTTTCTCCTTCTCCCCTGGGTGGGCATGCGGTGCGCCCCAGATGCATAGAACAAGCAGAAGAGAGGCCAGTAAACTGATTTTCATTATCTGCCTCCAGTTGACTCGGGATCAGGGATGAGTAATATCCCCCAAAATAATTGTAACAATGCGAGGTCCCGGGCTCAATATTTCCTTTTTATTTCTTTGGAGAAAAATCGTTCTGGGATATTACTCAAAAACGGATTTTTCCCTCTCTTTACGTTCCTTTTCCGTTTCCTTTTTCAATTCTTTTTGTTTGTGCAATATTTTTTTCAGGATATTGATCGCTTCGTGTACCGTTTCGTACTTTGCCATACTTTTCTGTATTTGCAGCATGCGGGCTATGATTTCGCGCTGAGTCCTTTCGGATTTTTGGAGCATTTTCAGGCAAGATTCTGCATCGCCGGCATTTTCTCGTGCTTGGTGGAACTGGTGGGCAGCCTGAGGTGCCCATTTCTGGGCCAGGGAAGTGGTAGGGATGATTATCTCCTTGGTAAGTCGTGTCTGGAGGGGGCCTTCTGTTTTTTCGAGGTGGTTGTTGCGAATTTGCGCGACAAGCCCGCGGAATTGACCTGCAATATCAATATTGCGCCGAGCCATTTTGCGTTGCCCTCTCTCAAGGCGAGCCATTGAATCGCTTTCATCGCCGCCACTTTTTTGCCCCTTGCGGATGTTTGCCTGGAGGATCCGGCATGTTTCGTGGAGATCCTTCTGGTCGTTGAGAATACGTTTGAATTGTTGGTGAAGGTCCTGTTCTCGAC
>JAGXLK010000444.1 GCA_018334735.1 Planctomycetota bacterium
CCAGAGCCATAACATTTACAAACCAGGCGGTTGCGGCCCAGGGGGCGGATTTCAGTTGTGAGCCCAACAAAAAAGACTCCCCGAAAAATTGCCCTGTCAGCTCCACTATCTTTCCGCCCAGAAAATAAACGGCAGGAACCAAAGAAACAGCAAAAAGAAGTAACAGTCCTTCGGGGGCCCATTCAACCAGCCAGCGTGAACGCCAGATCATCCAGACATTGACTACATAAAGGGCGAGGCAAACACCCCACAGAATAATCGCAAACAGGTTGTCTCCAACCAATCCCCAGAACTGGCCCACAGTTGGCAAGCGGGTTATATCACCAACGCCGCCAATCAAAACATACGAAAGCGGCAATAAAGACCCGAAAAAGATAACCAGAAGCGCCGCCGGACTCCATGGTTCTCCCCAACGGGAACTCTGCAGAACCCCCACCGCAACCAGAAAAGCAATCCCCCACGTTATCCATAGCCCCGGAACGATCAGATCCGCACGCTCTGCGGCGAGATCGGCCCCCGGCTGCAGGGCTGATCCCACCCACACCAATGCTGGTATCTGCATGAGCAGAAAAACAAAGAACAACACGGGTGGAGCCCATGCCGGCATATCCTGACTATCACTCGGCATCTTCCTCACGTTCTCCGTTGGAGGCTTGCTGTTCGCTCTCCTCTTCTTCAGGCGTCATAAGATCCTCAATCACATCGTAACGGGGCTCTGTCTCCGTTGCCGACACTGGTTCTTCTTCAGCCTCCTCTTCCGAACTCATTTCTTCGGGATTGGCCAGGTCTTCGAGCAACTCATGATCTTCGCGGTCGCTTTCTTCCACCGGAACCGGAACATTTTCTTCTTCCTCTTCCTCCTCCGTCTTCTTGCCTGCTTCAACCAGCTCCTCGATCAAGCGCTCCCCTTCCGGCGCCTCTGTCACAAGAAATTCTGCGGCCGGGCCTCCTGCCTCCGCTCCGGCCGTAGCAAGTTTTTCCCGACGCGCTCGCTCGACGACAGCCAGAAAAACATCGTCAAGACGTCGCGCCGGACGCCCCACTTCAACCTTTTCCTCCCCTCCCACGTGTCGGCCGACAAGTTGTCTGACCTGGTCAAGAACTTCGTCGGAGACGGCTGGAAACCGCAACTCTCTTTTCTCAGATTCCGTCAGAAGGCCCGAAACAGGCCCCATTTCCTGAATTTTGCCGCCGTAGAGAATACAAACACGGTCACAGACCTGCTCCACATCGGAAAGGAGATGGCTGCACAAAAATATCGTCTTGCCACGTTCGCGCAGAGTATCGATTAGCTCTTTGATTTCGCGTCCGCCCAGAGGATCCAGCCCTGTCGTCGGTTCGTCGAGTATTAACAGATCCGGGTCATTGATCAGGGCCTGCGCCAAACCGATCCGACGAGCCATCCCTTTGGAAAACTCTCCGATAGGCCGGTGTCGGGCACGTTCCAGCCCCACCATTTCTATCAAAGAGCTGGTCCGGCGCAATCGTTCAGCACGGGATAAGCCAAAAATTCGTCCGAAAAAGTCGAGCGTTTCTTCGGCGTTCAAATAATCGTACAGATGGGACTCTTCAGGCATATAACCGACCCGTCTTTTCACATCCACATCCCGCGGGTCGTCGCCAAAAAGCCGCACAACTCCCTTGGTGGGAAACAGCAAACCCAGTATAAGCCGGACAGTCGTCGTTTTCCCGGAACCATTCGGCCCAAGCAGGCCGAACACTTCCCCCGGGTTAATTTCCAGATTTAGCCCGTCAAGAGCTTTCACCCTTTCTCTTCCCCAGAAATCACGGTATATTTTCGTCAGTTCAATGGTCTGTATAATCGGGGACTGTTGCGCTGTCATTGGCAAAAATCCTATTTAGACTGCAGCTGGTTGTGGTCCAGGAACGCCTTCTTTTTCTTCACCGGAGACTGTAAGGCTTTCCTCAAAACGGACCAGACGTGCACTATTAAAAATTACGAGAAACGAACTGACATTGTGCAGGATAGCCGCCACAATAGGTGTCAGGAAACCGAAGCTGGCCAGAGTCGCGCCTCCAACAACAAAGACCGCGCCAATGGCCAGATTTTGAATAATGACTCGCTGCAGGTTTCGCGAAAGCCTTACCAACACAGGCAATCGCTGCAAATCGTTGCTCATAAGAGCTATTGACGCGCTCCCGATGGCCACATCGCTACCCGCAGCCCCCATCGCAATCCCGAGGTCACCGGCTGCGAGCGCAGGAGCATCGTTTACACCATCGCCCACAACACCAACCTGGTTTCCTTCCTGACGCATCGTCTCAACGAGATTCAATTTTTGTTCCGGGAGACATTCGGCCTGCACTTCAGTGCATCCCAGCTCTCCCGCAACTTTTTTGGCCACGCTCCATCGGTCACCGGTCAGCATTGTAAGCCGATTGATCCCGAGTTCTTTGAGTTCACTTGTTGCTCTTTGCGCTTCGTCGCGCGCTTTATCTTCAAGTCCAACCCACCCGAGGGAACGACCGTCCTTCGCCACGTAGAGCAGGCTCATACCTTCCACTTCGACCTTATGTTCTTCCGTTTTTGCTACGCTCATATCGACGCCGTGCTCTTCCAGCCAACTCGAACGCCCTACCATCACCTCGCTATCATCAATCTTTCCCTGGATTCCCATACCGGGACTTTCTTCGGCATCTTTCACCTCACTTAGTTCCACGTTCGCCTTCTCAGCCACATCCGTGACCGCGAGCGCGATAGGGTGCCGGGAATGTTGTTCGATGCTGCCAGCAACCCGGATCAGGTCCGCCGCTTCCACATCATCAGCGGGCGACAAACGGGTTACAGTTAGCTCTCCTGTCGTCAAAGTCCCCGTCTTATCAAAAACCACTGCCGTGAGATCTCCGGCTCCCTCAAGATGGGCAACATTTTTCACCAGAATGCCGAGGCGCGCTGCGGCGGTTAAACCGGCCACCATCGCCGTCGGGGTCGCCAAAACAAATGCGCACGGGCAGGAAATAACCAAAACAGTGATAAACCGCTCGGCGTCTTTCGTAAAAACCCAGACAACGGCTGCCACAATAAGCACAACGGGAGTGTACCACTGCGCGTATCGATCGATCAGTTGCATCAAACGGGTCTTGGTCGATTCGGCCTGCAGGATCAAACTTTTGACCTTACCAAGGGTCGTATTCTCACCCGCCCGGGTTACTTCCGCTTCCACAGATCCGGTCAGATTATGCGTGCCCGCGTATATTTCATCGCTTGGTCCTTTGTCCGCGGGCAACGACTCACCGGTAATCGTTGCCTCGTTAATCGCAGTCTGTCCACTGATAAGTTCCCCATCAGCAGGCACGCGATCTCCCGGTCGCAGTCGAATTTTGTCGCCCGGTTTAAGTTCCGAAGCTTCCACCACGGTGCCGTCGACAAGTTCAGCTTTATTGGGCTGGAACTGCATGAGTTTTTCCACAGACTCGCGGGCACCTGCTGCTGTTTGCTGTTCGATCAAACTGGCCAGCAGCATAAAGAAAGCCACCAGGCCGGCGACCTGGTAGTTGGACAGCACAAACGCCGAGACCACCGCAATCGCCACCAGGGCGGACAGGTGGACCTGTCCTCGTTTCATCTCCTTAAAGCCCCCGATCACGATCGGCACACCGAGAATAAGCGCACCCAGAAGTGAACTGACCGCCCCTATGGCTGGTTGCCCGGGGAAAAACACTTTGTCGGCAAGGAACGCATTGACGATCAGTATGAACCCTACGAGCGTTATAACCAGCCGCGTTTGCAAGCTGCCAA
>JAGXLK010000445.1 GCA_018334735.1 Planctomycetota bacterium
GAGGGAGCACATTCCCGACGAATCACGGTGAACGGGTGGCAATCCGGCTTTTCGACCCTGAAGCAAAACGCATGCGGCTCGAGGAGCTTGGGTTTGCAGCGGACGTTCTGCGCGATTTGCAGACGAGCCTGGCCGAACCGGAAGGGCTTATTTTCCTGAGCGGGCCGAGTGGCAGTGGCAAGACGACCACGTTGTACGCCTGCCTGGAGTATATTTCACGAGAGTTCCAGGGGGGGCGGAACATTGTCAGCGTGGAAGATCCAGTGGAAGTGGACATGCCTGGAGTGACACAAACGGCTGTAAAAAGAGCGGTTGGGCTGGATTTTGCTCAAAGCCTGCGGAGTCTGCTTCGCCAGGATCCTGAGGTCATTATGGTGGGGGAGGTGCGGGACCCGAAGACAGCGCGGATTGCCGTAGAAGCGGGGCTTACGGGCCATCTTGTTTTGTCCACAGTTCACGCTTCCCGGGCGGCACTTGTGCCGCACCGTCTGCTGGATATGGGGGTGGAACCGTACGCGCTGGCCGGAGCTCTGGAACTGGCAATTTCACAGCGTCTTCTGCGACGTGTCTGCCCACGGTGCGGAGGAGGGACTGCGCCCCGGAACGATCAGGGCGGGGAAAAGGTGAATCTGGATAACACAGAAGAGTGTTCCGTGTGCCATGGGACAGGTTACAGCGGGCGGATTCTGTTGACGGAGGAGTTAAAAGCTACTGAGACTTTGCATGAAGCGATCATGGATTCAGCGAGTCGCACTCGCTTCCAGGGTTTGTCGCAGAGCGGATTGGAAGAAGATGCAAAGCGACTTTTAGCGGAAGGAAAGACGACCAAATTGGAAGTGCGACGTGTTCTTGGGGAGGTTGAACTTTGAAGTTCAAATACAAAGGTGTTGGTCGCGACAACGAACCGGTTAGTGGTACAGTCACCGCTGAATCGCGAGAACAAGCTATGCGGCTGCTTCAGGATCAGGGCATTCGACTGACGGAGTTTCGGGGGAGCCGCAGATTCTTGCCGAACATAATGGGGAACAAAAAGGTTTCCTCGAATGATCTTGCGTCTTTTTGTGAGCAGCTGGCGGGTCTAACAGAATCCGAGAAGCCGTTGCCGGGTGCTTTGCGGGGGCTGGCTTATGATGCCACAAAGCCGCGCATGCGACGCGCCTTACACGATGTCGCAAAACGTCTGGATGAGGGAGTGTCAGTGGGTGATGCCCTGGAGCGGGAGAAAGGTGTTTTCCCGAGCTTGCTGGTAAGCCTCGTGCGCGCCGGGGATGAAACGGGAAATTTACCTGAAACGTTACGTCTGGCGGCAAAATATCTCCGTTGTGTGGGTACTATTAAAAGCGAGATTACGGCAGCAATTGCCTATCCGGGGATGGTCGTGCTTCTGATGTTTGTGGTCGGAAGCATTGTTTTTCTTTTCTTGATCCCGCAGTTTGGGGTTATGTTTGAGGAATTTGGATTAGAGCTTCCGGTTTGGACGCGCGTCGAGTTGTTTATCGCAGAACACTATCCATGGTTTGCGGCCGGTTTTTTGGCCTGTTTTTGGGGCGTATTTTCTCTGTTCAAATATGTGAATAATCCACGCTGGTGGTTCGTTTTCAAACGCTGGTTGCTATTTCACATCCCTGTTATCGGGCGCGCTTTACACAGTGCATACCTCGCGCGGTTCTCGCGTTTGATGTCCACCCTTTTGATTTCGGGAGCACCGGTTCATGATACGCTATGCGTTGCGCTTGAGCGAGAAGGGGGTATTTTTTCGTTGCGCTCAGGAGAGCGGCTTGTCTCGGCGGTGCAAGACGGCAGGAAATTATCGGAAGTTCTTCGGACGAGGGCGGATATGTTCCCGGAGATTCTGATATGGATGGTAGAATCATGTGAAGAGACAGAACGGTTGCCGGAAGCCTTTGCGGAAGCGGCGGACGTTTTTGAGCATGAGGTCGCCCGTAATACCGAACTGATGGCCTCGATTTTGCCCGGTGTCTTTGTGGTTTTGGCGGGGGCATTAATCGGGGGAACCGTGACCACGCTTTTTCAACCTCTTATAGGGATAATGTCATCCTTATCATAAATTCACTTTCGAGTCTGGTTTTTGCCATGGAGTATTACGAAATCATGGCGAAGATCGCCCTGGGCCTCATTAACCTGGGAATCTGGTTTGCTATACTCTGGTTTTATGTGGCAGTGCGGCGGCAGGCGGCGCGACGTGAGATTTTCACTTTGTATGCGCGGGCTTGCGTCAGACTTCAGTTGCCACTGGCAGAGGCTTTTGAACGCGCCCGCGGTGCTCCAAGAGAGGTAGGTCAGATTCTGGAGGGTACTGCGTTACGTCTGCATGATGGGATGACACTGGCAGAAGCTGTGAGGGGACGATGGAATTGTATACCCGGTTGGTATACGCGGATGCTGGCGGCCGGTGAACGGAGCGGGAACCTCGGGCAAATGTTGGATCGGCTGGTGGAAGCGGACAGTCGGGAAGAGGACATACGCATGGACATTTTTGATCGTTTTCTGTACCCGGTTCTTATTCTCGGTTTTCTCCTTTCTTTATTGCAAATACTGTGTGTTTTCATTATCCCAGAGTTCAGTCGAATGATGTGGGAGCTGGACGTTGAGAGCCCGGGGTTTGAATTATTGCTCCGGGCTTCGGCTTTTATATCAAAGTACGGTTTTTTTATTTATTTGCCACTTTTGGCATTCATGGGGGCCCTTCTGCCCCTCCCATGGGGCTTTTACTGGGGCGAAATAGCGCCTTTGCGATGGATTCATAAAGGGCTGCGCCTGTTGCTCCCGCCTTTGGGCCGACATTATCTTCGTTCTGCATTTGCACGTTGGACAACCACGGTAAGCATGTTACTGGAAGTGGGTTATGAACTCCCTGACGCCGTGGAGGAAGCGGCCAAAATCGAATCGGATCGCGGTTTTGCCCGGGCGGCGCGCAAATGGAGACAGGATATTGAGAACGGCATTTCTCTTTCGGAAACTCTTCGCAAGACGAAATTTGTCCCACGGTCAGTCGTATGGGAAATAGCCAGTGCCGAGGGACAGAAAGAATTGCCACGGATCATGCGTGAGAATGCCGAACAGGAAATAAAAGATGCACGACGACATGTCGAAACGTTTGTAAAAGTTTTGATCCCTTTCTTTGTGCTTGGGCTAGGAATCATTGTGGGTAGTTTTGCCTTCGCTTTTTTCCAAATTTTTATAAGCATAATGGATTCAATAGCAATCTAAATGGCGCATAGAATAAAAAACAAATATCACATCGGGGGCTATATGATGGCGGAAGCCATGGTGGGGATTTTTGTTTTCGGTCTCTTGATGGCGACCGTGGTTACGGCTTTTATGCTGCAGACAGAATCCGTCTGCCGGGCGGCGGTTCAGAGCAGAGCGAGGTTTTTGCTGCAGGGAGAAATGGAAAGATTGCGAGCAATAGGCCCCGATGAGCTTAAGACTGGAGAGGAGGAAACTTTTAACCCTGCTCTTCCCGTTCATGAATCTCTGAAGGAGGCGACGTTCACGCGGAATGTAGAAAAGCAGGACGGCGAATGTTTTCTTCGCATTCACTTGCGGGCGGACGTGGCAATGCCCGGCGATAAAATTGTGACCTCCGATGTATACGGGGTTCTTTCTGCCGAGAGGGAGCGATTTGAATGAAGGTTGAACGGACAAAAAAAGGTTTTACACTTCCTGAGGTTCTGGCGTGGATGTTTGTGGGAGCGATTGTTCTTACGATGATCGGGCCTCTTTTT
>JAGXLK010000446.1 GCA_018334735.1 Planctomycetota bacterium
GCGCTTGCCCTTTTTCTATCCATCCTGCTCGGATGGGCCGCCTTCGCCGTTGTCCTTCTCGGGACAGCAGGAGGGCTGCTTTATTGTCTTCCGGCGGGATCACGTCCGTACGCCTTTCTTGGGCTCCGTGCACTGCAACGCTTCCCCGGATCAAAAGAAGTGTTCGTAGGACTGGCGTGGGCTTTCACAACCGCTCTCGTTCCCGTCCTTGCCGTGAGAGCCATGCCGCTGGGATGGCCCGGACTTGCCGTCGCGGGTGTTTTCACGTTCACACTGGCATTCCAAAGAGCATTACTTACAGATCTTCGCGACGTGGAAGGAGACCAGCTCGTCGGTCGAGAAACACTCGGCGTGGTTTTGGGGGAACGCTCCTGCCGGATATTACTTTCCGCAATTCCCCCTTTTCAAGCACTCCTGCTGTTTGCTGCAGGCATTCTCAACTGGACACCACCGGTCGCTTATGTTATGCTTTTCGTGGCGGCCTACGGGGGCCTCAGTTTCCAGCTCTTCCGCAGGGGTAAGCTGCCCCGCGCGGAACTGGGCGAGGCACTCATTGACACAAAGTTCTACCTTTGCGGGCTTCTCGCTTTCCTCCATCCCGTCTGGTAAGTTCGCTTGAACAACAGGCGGTAAAACATCTTTTTTGGAAAGGTTATTCGGCCCATGAAAATCGCTATTGGAGCCGATCACCGAGGCGTAAAATACAAAAACATGGTCAAAAAGATCCTGCAACAGCAAGGACACCACGTAAATGATTTCGGTACGGATTCTGAAGTTTCAACTGATTATCCCGACCATGCGTATCCGGTCGCCTGTGCAGTAGCCGAGGGGGAAGTCGACCGAGGTGTGTTGATATGCGCCAGCGGAATCGGCATGTCGATCGCAGCCAACCGTTTTAAAGGTGTTCGTGGCACGCTCTGCCTGTCAGAAAAAATGGCTGAGACCGCGCGAACTCACAACAACTCCAATTTGCTCTGCCTTGCGCAAGATCTCATCGACGAAAGGACGGTCCGCAAAATTGTCGATACATGGCTGACCACTGATTTTGAAGGCGGACGCCACGAGCGGCGCCTCAATAAAGTCGATGAGCTTTGCGGGGAAGTGATCCAAAAGGACTGACCTCCCACCTGCGTCCGGGAACAATAAAAACCTAAAATGGAAAACCTAAACCAGCAGGAACAACTCACCGATACCGAATTGGCCGAGAAAGTTGTGAATGAGCTTGAACAAGTAAAAACCCAGATCGGGAAGGTGATCGTTGGACAGGAAAGCGTGATCGAGCTCCTGATGATCTCGCTCCTCTGTCGGGGACACTCCCTTTTCGTAGGGGTGCCTGGTCTTGCAAAAACGCTGCTCGTCAGTACTCTTTCACAGGTACTGGATCTGAGTTTTAGCCGTATTCAATTTACTCCGGACCTCATGCCAGCCGACATCACCGGAACCGACGTGCTGGAACGCGATCCGGCCACCGGCGACAGATTTTTCAAATTTATCAAAGGACCGATCTTTGCCAATATTATCCTGGCCGACGAGATCAATCGTACCCCACCTAAAACCCAGGCGGCGTTGCTGGAATCAATGCAGGAATACAAGGTAACAGCGGGCGGGGAAACTTATGAGCTGGAACCCCCTTTTCATGTTTTCGCCACCCAAAATCCGATCGAACAAGAAGGAACTTACCCCCTTCCTGAAGCTCAGCTCGACCGTTTTATGTTCCAGATAGATGTCGATTACCCGAGCGAAGAGGAAGAGATCCAAATCGTCAAGACAACAACTGTCTCCCGCATTCCCGACCTTGACCCCGTTATCGAACCGGAGACAATACTTCAGATACAGGATCTGGTTGAAAAGGTCCCCACCAGTGACAGCGTTGTCCGCCATGCCGTTCAGATCGTCAAAAATTCTCGTCCCCAATCCAGCGATCCCACCGAAAAAGTACGCCAGATGGTCAACTGGGGCGCCGGTCCCCGGGCCTCCCAATATCTCATCCTGGGGGCCAAAGCGCGCGCACTAATTCACGGACGTTACGCGGCCAGCAAAGAAGATGTAAATGCCCTTGCCGTTCCGGTCCTTAAACACCGTATTATCACAAATTTCAGGGCCGAAGCAGAAGGTATTGGGGCCGCCGATATCATCAACGAACTTGCCAGTTGAGCCGGGGTCTTGTCATTCCGCAGTTCAACTCAATGGATAAGGTCGGCCGACAGGCTCCTAGCCCGGATTTTACGGATAATTGGAAGCGATTGTTGGCCAATCAGGGTAGAATCTTTATTGAACAGCGTTCATAACCCCTCTCAGGCAAAAATCCGGGCTAGCATAAAACCCTCAGGCAGTTTTTGAAACGAGATAACTCCGACGCAAAAATCACCCTGCCCGGGAGCTTATTGTCGACCTTACCTCAAGCGCCCAAAAGATCATCGGCCTCGAATGTAAAGAAATTTAGCATGGCCGGTTCTTTGAGAAAGCACGCGCAACAATGCGCCTTTTTGGGGAGTGGTCTTGGCCACGAGTTTCTGAAACTCCGCCACGCTTCGGACAGGTTTTCTCTGGATGCTCAGGATAACATCGCCGGCTTCGAGCGCGCGGGCAGGCCCGGCCTTCTTGACTTCAGCAATCACCACTCCGTGCAGATCCCTACGGCCGTAGGCTTCCTTGACCTCCTCGGTAACGGGCTTAACTTTGATGCCAAGCCAGTTATCCTGCGCTGTCTCCTGGTAATGGGACAACCTGGCAACTTCAATAGTAAGGGTCTTGTGTTCCCCTTCTCGCCATACTTTGACCTTAACCTTCTGCCCCGGTTCGGCGGCTGCCACAAGGCGGCGTAAGTGGCTGAAATCCTTAACGGTTTTCCCATTCCACCCCACAATAATATCCCCCGCTTTCAGGCCAGCCTTCTGAGCCGGCGTATCGTCGATTACCTCGTTAACAAGCGCTCCAGTATTGCCTTTATAGTCAAACTGTTCGGCCAATTCCGGCGTGAGGGAATCCCCGATGATGCCCAGGAAACCTCGCTCGACTTTTCGCCCCGCCATAAGGTCCTTGAGAATCGACTTGGCCATATTGACTGGGATTGCAAGCCCTATTCCCATATAGCCGCCGGTGCGGCTGACAATCGCCGTGTTAATGCCAACGATTTCCCCCTGCAAATTCACCAACGGTCCTCCGCTGTTACCGGGATTGATTGCCGCATCGGTCTGGATCATATTCTCGTATTTAGCAATCCCGATGCCGCGCCCCTTTGCGCTCACAATGCCGGCACTGACGCTGTGGCTGAGGCCGAGGGGATTCCCGATCGCAATCACCCATTCGCCAACATGGAGCTTTTCGGAATTGCCCAGCTCGGCGACGGGAAGATTTTTGACCTTATCGCCCTGCAGCTTAATTACAGCGAGTTCGGTATCTGGATCCGCACCAGCCAACTTGGCTTTGAAGGTTCGCCCATCGGCCAGTTTAACTTCCAATTTGTCGGCGCCTTCCACCACATGGTTATTGGTAAGAATGTAACCTTCCGAATCAAAAATAACCCCCGAACCGAGTCCGCGTTTGCGGTATTCACGTTCCTGTGGCCCAAAAAAATCACGGAATTCGGGGCCGAAAAAACGACGGAACATAGGATCGTTTTGCCCGAAACCGGGCGTGCGATATTTAATAATTTTTTCAGCCTGAATCCAGACAACTGACGGCTGGACTTTCCGGGCTGTATAGCGGAACAACTGACTGAATTTTCGGGCGAATTCCCGTAAC
>JAGXLK010000447.1 GCA_018334735.1 Planctomycetota bacterium
CTGTAAGAAATATTAAAGCACACACAAATAGGGCTTCCAAAACCCTTTTCATAACGGGCTCCTTTCTTGCGGGAAACGAAACTCTTTGCCAATGTTATTGAGCGGAACGAGGCGGTTCGTCCACCTCCAGGTGCAAGCTTACAATATACCCATTTTCACCGATAATAGCAAAATGACAGGGCAGTGAGTTGTTTGGAAGGGATTCTTTTTGAAAGCATTTCAATGTTTCACATTCTTTTGATGATACGCCCGAAGAACAAAGCCGGTCGTATCGGTCACATCACGAAGACGCCCCGAGGAAGGACTGATCGTGGTTAAGGGGTACATAAAAATGGAGCGGGCGAGGGGATTCGAACCCCCGACTTTCAGCTTGGGAAGCTGACATTCTTCCACTGAATTACGCCCGCTCTTCAGCGCATTTTATAGATTAACCGGTTACCAAAGTCAAGTGTTTTGTACCCGCGAGGACTTTGCGCTGTGGGTCATTTCCCTGTTTGACAGCGCTGGACTACCTTGAGATTGCCACCGACTCCCGAATAGAGCCGGGCGCAAATTCCTCAAGTTTCCTTCGGAAAAGTCTTTACAGGTTGTTGTAATACAAACCTCATGTTTAGTGTCAATGATTCTGTAAGCTTGCAACTCCGCTTCTCGACCGCGTATGCTGCAGACTCGAGTTCAGCTGAGCCCGCCCCGGCGGGCGAAACTGGACTTGAGGCGGACAGATGCCGGAAAATGCCAGGTAGCTGTCGGTCCGCATCGCCGAGGCGGAGCTGCCGTTGGTTGTTCTGCTGTTTTTCTCCGAGACCTGCCGGTTTATTGTCCGCGTTCTGAACTCCAGTCTCCGGCTGAAGTCCAGTCCGCTCGCGGGGGTCCAATGGGGTGAAAAACCCCTTCTTCAGGCTAAACCATTTTCTCCTCGCTATCGCCGTATGCGGCAGCCGTGTCGATGAAAGTAACCCCAAGTTCGAGCGCAGAGCGTATAGTCTGCACTGCCTCATCGGTTGACAAACGTTGAATGGGGATTCCGCCGAACCCGACGGCAGATACTTCAAGTTCGGTCTTACCAAGGATGATGGTGCGCATATTTGTGACTCCTGGGATTGGGGAAGAGCGAAGCTCTAACCGGTTCTTGCAAGCGTCGGACGCTCCCGACAGGGTGAAATTGTGCCGTTTACCGATGGCAAAGTTGAGAATACACACTGAATACAACTGGAGGCCATACAAATTGTAGTAACAGCATCCTGTGAAGACTCTTAGGGGAATATTACCGTATAGTTCATACAATAACCAGTCTACTATTCCATTTTATGTCCGGCACACTGAAGTTCAAATGGGCGGTTTAGAATAGGGTTCGAGATTGAAAAAGCGCGGAGCGGGGTGGTATAATTCCGAATCGAAGGGGTCGCTTGAGAGAGGGATGTTGTGGCGGCTCGGGACCGTTAGTGTGGAGCGATAAAATAATGACCGGGAATATTATTCTGTTCGAGGACGAGCACGTTGACAAAAGCTGGCCCGTAACGTTGACCCGGCCGGCGTTCGATATTTCCATCGCCTGTTTCAACCTGTATGAGATCGCGCATATGGCGGACGATAACATCAGTTTCATCGTGCGCGATTACCTCGACAAGGTCGTGCGGCGTTCTTTCAAAGCCGGACCGGTAGGCGATGGCCCGACGCTTTTTTTGAATGCTTCAGTTGTGCCCGATGTGGGCCTCGTACAACATCTTGAGGAGATGTTGTCGAGCGGAGATGCTGTGCTTTGTACCTGTGGGCAGCGTGTCAGTGCAGCTTTGCTGCCAGCAGATCGGGAAATTCCGATGGATCTCTGGCCGGAGAAGATCAGCGGGTTTCTCCTCGGCCAGGAACTGCCGCTGGAGGAAGATTCGGCCTTTGAAACACTGGATTACCCGTTTCAAATAGTCGATAACCTGGAACGACTTTTTCCGGGCAACATCGAGCGTAAACTTTCGGAAGACGGATTCTCCGAAGACCGGCCCGGCGTTTTTGTCGGGGATGATGTTGAATTGCCGAAAAATGCGGTTTTCCATACTGAAGATGGTCCCGTGGTCCTCGACCGTGGGGTGAAAGTCCTTGATTTCACGTTTTTTGAAGGGCCGGTTTACATAGGGCCAAATTCCCGGATAATCGAGCGTTCATCCATGAAAGAATATGTCTCCACGTCTCATACCTGTAAGATTGGAGGGGAAGTCGAGGCCAGCACGCTCCAGGCATACACCAACAAGCAACACCATGGTTTTCTGGGGCATTCCTATATCGGATCCTGGGTGAATCTCGGGGCAGGCACCAGCAACAGCGATCTGAAAAACACCTACGGCAAAGTGCGTGTGGATCATCAGGGCGAACGACTTGAGACCGATATGCAGTTTCTTGGATCTATCATCGGCGATTACGCGAAGACAGCGATTAATACCAGTATATTTACAGGGAAAACCATTGGAGTGGGAAGTATGCTTTACGGGTATGTTGGCCAGAATGTGCCCAGCTTTTGCAATTACGCGCGGTCTTTCGGGCAGGTCACCGAAGTCCCGGCCGACCAGGCCATCATTACGCAGAGACGGATGTTTGAACGGCGGGATGTAGAACAGACGGAAGCCGATAGGAAACTGGTTAAAGCGGCATTCGAGTTGACGCGGGGCGAAAGGCAAATTTCCGACGATCCACCCGTGTTCTGAACGGAAAGGGTTGGGCAGAGCAGTTACAGGCCTCAGGGCTATATTTTTAGGACCCGGCAGGTAAAATACGGAGACGAAATCGTTTCAGCGTCTCCGTATCAAGCTGGCCGCTTTCCTGGCAGATTTTGTTCCAGGAAATCTGTCCACAATCAGCGCATATAGCGGATACGCTTTATCAAGTTTTTTATTGGCCAGAAAATTGTCCGCCAGAGCTTTAACTTTACCCCCTTCTTCCTCCAGTGTATCGGCCAGATCCACTCGGTGATCGCATTCGATCCAGCGTCCACCCGTGACTCTGGCCTTGCCGTCATGAATCGTATACCGGCAATTGACCCGCGCATAACAGGCTTTCAGCATTTGATCATAATGCGTTTCAAGGGCCTCGTTCATTGCTTCGATTTTGTCCTCAAGCGTTCTTGAATCGGCTTTGAGCTCAGCGAGAGCTTTTTCCTTTTCTCCGAGTCTATTTCTGACTTGTGCCAACTTGCTTTGTGGGGTCTTGGCGATCTCATTGTACTTTTTGCGTACGTTTCCAGCTTCAACTTTCCACGGTTTGTCCGACTCGGGATTGATCTGTTTAGCTTTTGTGAAGTCGCGCCGGGCTTCATGCATTTCCTTTTCGAGCCTTTTGACAGCGCGCTTATATTTGTGCAGGAGGTCGTCGTATTTCGACGAGTTCTTGACCTTGGATTTTATTTCACGCAGTTCGTCTTCAGCCTCTTCGAGCTCTTCCTCCAGGTCTTTGGCTTCCTTATACAGATCCCGCAGAGTCTCAGTTCTTTCGTTGCGAAGTCCTTCAATTTCTTCATCACGTTCTTTCACAAGTTTCTGCAATTCCGCGTGGTGTTTTCTCCCCGTTTCACGGGTTTCATCAACGTCATTTTCTTTTCGTTCAATCGCCAACTTTTTTGCAGCCAGCTGGTCAAGCAGGTCCTGATACTGTTCCCAAAAAGCCTCGAAACCCAGTTTCTCGTCTTCGGATATTCTGACAGATTCTGGGGTTTTGGGGGCCCTCGATTTCATCCGATCTCCTCGATCTTTCTCAGATTT
>JAGXLK010000448.1 GCA_018334735.1 Planctomycetota bacterium
AGCAGTTAAAGCCAAGTGTTTCTCAACGTAGCGTTCGTCTCGCTGCTGATCAGTGATTTTAAGTTGTCAGATTTATGCGCGGTTTTTTTGCCCGGATTTTTGGCTGAGAAGGGTTATGAACGGTGTTAAAAAAGATTCTACCCTGATTTGGCAAGAATGGCTTCCAATTATCCGTAAAATCCGGGCTAGTCCCGGCTGTGCCAGTATTTCTGATCAACGCAAATGGCTCTAAATGTGGTGGAATAGAAATGCGTTTTTAGCTGGTCACCCCCGCCCCGTGGTAAACATTTGACGCGCAATTGGAAGGTTCAGGATTTCATATTCAGAACACGACGAACTGACCTGGCCACAGCGTTCAAATCGCTCTTAACACTCAAGTATCCCTCAGCGCCCTTTCGCCGCATTTCTCGTTGTGTCTGTTTATCATTCGAACCGTTGAAAACCACGATGCGCATCTCTTCGTCAATCTCTTTCATCTCTTCCAGCAAAGAGCGCATCTTATCGTCGTCTCCGGAGACCGTTTCCGTATCAACGACGGCTGCGTCCATTCGGCGTTCCTCAAGAATTTCTCGGGCGGTCTCAACGTTGAGAGCAACCTCACACTCAAACATTCGGCTCGCAAAAAGCTGCCGCAAATCATCGATAACATGCGGATCCTCTTCGACGAGGAGTAAACGACGTCCTCCCGCTTGACGCTGGGAAAGGCGCATACATTGCCCTTTCAGTGAATCCAAATACGGAATTCCGAGTCACACTTTTACACATAAAACATCCAATAGAAAGAGGATAACACAATCCGCCGGGATGTGTCAAAATACCTACCGGTAATCCCCTGTCAAAGTCATACCGGCCCAGTACATGGGGTGATAGTGCCGCCCATCGTTCATTACCTGCAGCTGTGCGTAACGCAAGGCCTCCGCTTTTGTTCCCTCTTCTGCGCTCTTTTCCAGAGCATGCCCCGCATAATAGCGGTAAAAATGTTTCGCCAGAAGGGACGTCGACACATCGTCCACACGCCACAAAGTGCTCAAAATAGAATTGGTGCCCGCGTAGAAAAAAGCCCGACTCAAACTCACAAGCTCATCAGCTGATTTCAACTCGCCTACAGCCGATTGACACGCACTCAAAGCCACCAGCTGGGCTTCAATTGTCAACCCGCTCACCTCATGCAGCTCAAGTTCACCGTCCTCCTTGCGTTCCGCATCAGGTGCCAGCATCAGAGCACTGAACAGCGGGTTCAATGGGTTGAAATAACCGTGGACGCCAAAGTGTATGACATCAAAATCGGATATATTCTCGGTCACCCAGCTCTCAGTAGCCTTCTCGCCTCGTAGAGCCGTCACCTCGACGAAGTTTCGCTTCAGGCTTTTGATCTCCTGCCGCGTAAAAGGGAGTCGATAGGCCGGCTTGCCAACTTCAGGATCGCCTACCGCAAGGACTTTCAGCATATCGGGGCCGACACGGTGCGGGACTTCAGCGGGAATCGAATGTGGGAATATACTCGCGCTGGGCAGGTAGGAAACGGGGCACCGTTCTACCAAAAATTCTTTCCCATTGTAAAGAGAAGCAAAAGAAACATAATGAAGCGCACCGTGTGGCACCACGCACAGAACGTTTGGGCCAACAATTTCCTCTTCCACCGGCGAAATGAGCTTCTTGTAAAGTCGCTGAGACTGGTCCTTCACACGCGCCAGCAGTTCCCGTTCCTGCACCGACACCCGATAACTCCGGATCTGTTTTTCAAGATCAACCCGTTTGACCGGAATGCGCCTGGTATTGAAACGATCCCTGCCGATTACCCATGCAACGACTTCATCGTCCAGAAGATAGTATACGAGAAGAAGAACTTCTTCTGACATAACTTCCTGCAGTGCTTCGATTTCTGCGACCTCAACGGAAACGAAACTCGCCAATTGCGGGTTAAGGGACCGAATATTGACGAGATTCTCTTTAAATTCGCTTCTCCTTTTTTCCAGCAGACCCGCTGCCTCCTCGCGCTCGGCATCCGTGGTGGCCTGTCGTGCGGCTCGTGCTAACACCTGGATTTCCTTGCCCAGTTCCTGCTGACGATCATAAAGTCTCTTTTCCTGTGCTGTGCGAAGTTCCAGAGATTTACCGGCAAGGATGTCCACAAAATGTCGGGAACGCGATCTCTCAGAATACGCGAACGCTTCCTGTTCGCGTCCCATATCCAGCAGTATTTTCACTATTTCCTCGTAAAGGTCCATTTTATTTTGCAGGAATCCACTGCGAAATTCTTGCACTTTCAGTCCCGTCCTCATTTTTTCCACAACATCTACGGCCTCTTTCAGGAATTTGACGGCTTTCTCCTGTTCGCCGGCCTCAAGCCGCAGCGACCCGAGCGACCTGAGCGCGCGCCATTCTATCTGTGGCAAATAAACGCCTCGCGCCTCCTCCAGAGCCATTCCCAGGTATTTCGTCGCCGATTTTTTGCCCTGTTCCCGCTGTAAATCTCCAAGGTAATACACTGCTTTCGCATGATTGATGGCATCACCGATTTCGGCCGTCAACCTCACCGCTTTCTCGAGATGACCAGCGGCTTCCTCCAATCGCCCAAGTCGATGCAGAGTGATTCCGATGTTCCGGTGATCGTATCCCAAGCCCCACTTATCCCGCAGACGCCGGTCGACCTTGAAAGCTTTTTCAAAAGCCTCAAGCGCTTCCTCGTATTCTCCCTGACGCCGGAAAATAATCCCGCGATTGTTGTAAGCCGTTACCACCTCGCGGGGTCTTCCCGCCCGTTTTGCATATTTGATCGCCTCTGTTATGGCTTCATGGGCCTGTTTGTAATTGTTCAGTTCCCAATGGATTAGCCCCAGCAACTGGGCAACAACATTCAACCGATAGGCGTCATTCAGCTCTTGCGCAATTTCTCGTGCGGCATAACACTGCTGGAAGGCTTTCTGATACTTCCCGTTTAGCCAGGAGGTGTTTCCCAGCTCCGAAAGCGCGCGGCTTTCCTGCCGCCCTAAAATCCGGGTCCTATCAGGTGAGGTCTTTGTGTCTGATTCCTTCTGTCTCTTCGACTTTTCTTCTCGCACCATCGATAGCGCCTTTTTGAATCGTTCAGCGGCGCCCTCAAAATCCCCCCGCCGTCGGCGGCACAGCGCAATATCCATTATGCTTTCCGCCTGCCGGGCAATTTCTCCGACGGCTTCATATGCTTGCTTCGCCCTCTCAAAATGGGTCTGTGCCTCATGCGGACGGTTCATATGCCGAAGCAAAAGCGAACCTAACTGGCTTTCTTGTGCCGCAACACCCGCCGTGTCTCCCATCTGTTCATAATTTGCAACCGCTTTTTGGAAGGTCTGCATGCTTTTTTCATAACGAGCCGCGTACCCAAAACTTTTGCCCAGTTCACCGAGAGTCCGGGCAATATCTTCCTGTTTCCCATGTTTTTTCAGCAGCTCCAGGGATTTTTCGTACGCTTTCAGACTTTTTTCGTAGAGATTCGCTTCCGTATACAGGGTACCCAACGTTTTATAATCTATCGCCAGGGCTCTTCCGGGAAAGGCTTCAATCTGCTGCACGTATTGGATTCTCTTTTCCTGGCTCTGGGCCGCTCGTTCATAAAGCCTCATTTGCCGCCACACCAAAACGAGCCTCTGCTGCAGATTGGCAAGAGTTTTCAACTTGCGGCTGCGCGACCCGAAATTCAGTGCCTCGGCCATTCGCACAAGTTCAAGGAGTTCTTTGGCGGCCCCCTGAAGTTCAC
>JAGXLK010000449.1 GCA_018334735.1 Planctomycetota bacterium
CCGGACTGACACATTTTTCACTTTGAGGGTGACGGGTCGGGCTTTTGCTTCGAGGTCGGAACTGCGATACGCGAAATTCAAACCGGTTATTTCTTTGATAAATTGGAGAGCTTCGGGCAACGGAGTTTCATCAAAATCCACTGAAATACGTCTGTTGAGCTGTTTAGCAACATTACTTGGGACTATTTCCCGCTCTTCCACGACGATAACTCGTGGGCCTCTTCGGACTTCGGGATATTCCTTCTTGGATACGGTCTTCTCCCGCACGCCGAGAAGTATAAATTTCCCAACAATTTTTGATCCGCCTTCTTGAGTTTGCGCCATACGGGCCAGTAACTCGCGCACGCTTCCTTTTACAGTCCCGGGTTTCAGAACGCGTGCGGATTTATCGGCTTGCGGGTGGATGACGAAAGTGCCTTCCGTCGCTTCTTCAAGGGCTTTTTCAATTTCCTTCAGAGTCCCCTTTTTCAGTTTCAGCTCGACTTTTTTTGTTAGAAGTTCGACCATTTCATCGGAGACGGTATGGTTCTTTGGATCCCTCTTTTTGCCCTCAACGCGCCGAAGAAAATCGGGCAAATCCCGGCTTGTGGCGGGCGGAGTGTAGGAACGGATCCGGACACCACCCTCTTCCTCTGAGTCAGAAACGACGGTCTTTTTTTGTCTTACAACGCCGGGTTTGGATGAACTCAAGATGCGGCGCACCCTTGACATGGATATCGTCAGATCGCCATTTTCCGTGCGGACACGCAATTCGTCGCCATTTCTTACGGCTTCCCCCTGGATCTTCGCGCCACTCTTGAGGATGATTTCATCGCCGTTCGCCGCAAGCGCCAGATATATACCTGCAATCAAGATGCTCAGCACTGTTAATATTAACCGCATGATTGCTCACTTTCGTTGAATATTTTTCCCATTGTCTCTCTTTTATTATACAGCCGATCCGCGCCTGCTCCAACATTAATTTTGGTGAGCGAGCGTTGCTGAATATTAGTTTTCTTCTACCGTCGTCTCGTATTTGACGCCTTCCGGCACCGGGACGGGCACAGCCACGGTCGTGCCGTGATCGCCGGCGGTCTGGCTCAAGCTATCGACCGCTACGAATGATGTATACTGCGACATCAGTCCATAATTGAGCGCAACGTTTTTGATCCGGGTGGGCAGTTCCGGATCGCTGTCGTAGGTTGCCTGATCGTAGAGATCTGCTATCTTGGCCCGCGCCCAGACCTCCGCCAACCCCCGGTGTGTCGCCTCGCGGCTGTTAAGGTCGGCCCGGATGGCGAGCTGCTGATCCCGACCACCGGCTCGACCGCGGACGGTGATACGGGTCCTGCCGATTCCTCTGAAACGACCGGTCAGGACGATCGGGCGGCCGACGAACAGGTCACGCGCTTCGCGCGGATACACTTCGCTGACCTCCATCTCGCCCCAATCGATTTTGACATCCGTAAGTGCAGGGTGACTGATGTGCCGGAAGAATTTATTCATCACGTCCGCCCCGCTGTCATGGAGACCCAGATACGCCACCGCCCCGCGGCCGAGTTTCGCCATCCGGTTCAGCAGATACCGGTTTGGGCTCGAACCCACACCGAAACTGAAAATACGCGAAGATCCGACTTTCTGCTTGACCGCAGCAAGAATGTCCTTTTCGTTGCCGATATACCCATCTGTAAGGAAAGCGACAGTCCGCAGGCGCCTTTCGTCATGCGGGAAATCGAGCGCGGCTTTGATACCTTCGATCATCATTGTCCCGCCGCCTCCATGGAGGTTTTTCACGTACCGGAGCGCTTTCTGCACGTTCTGGCGACTGGCTTTGACCGGGTTCCGACCAAACTGCGAGGAATCGTTGGAAAAACGAATGATCTGGAACGTATCGTTCTTGCCCATTTTCTTCAGAGCGTGTTTGACGGCATCTTTCGCTTGAGAAATCGGTTCTCCTTTCATGCTCCCCGAGCAATCGAGCACAAAAACCATCTCCATGGGATGCCGTTCCAGAGAACGGAGTTGCGCCGGCGGATACAACATGAGCGTGAAGAACCCGCCGCGTTTGTCCCTGTGCGTCAGCAGAGCACTTTTCACCCTTTCCCCGGCGACGCGGTAGCGCAGCACAAAATCCTTGTTCGGAATCGTGTCGAGAGGACTGAGCGAAACGGTGGCTTTACTGGCCGAAACCTTCCGCACACGAACCGCGTGGCTTTTGGATTCCATCTCCTCGATACTGACGCCGGCGTCGACCTCAACGGAAAGGGAGATGTCGTGGCCGTTTCGCTCGTCGGGTTTCAGGTGCTGGACTTCGGTGTCCTGGCCCGATATCCCGTGTGCACCGCGCGCAACCGCCCCCACGCCGTCGGTGGAACCGGGCGGGTTGAACCGCGGCCCGACCACCATCGGGAAGACGAATTCATACCAGCCGTCTTTGTAGGTCAGGGTGTTGAAATACTTGATTTCGACGTCGATTTCTTTGCCGGGTTCGATATTAGCGACTTTCTGGGTGAAGATGTTCGGGCGTTCCTGGGTGAGCAACGAGGCCACGTGGCCTCGGGCCCGGGCTTCGTGGTAGATTTTCTCCGCTTCCTCGCGTTCCCGGATAATTCCGCGGATCCGCCGATCGCCGATAACCATAATGAATTCGTTGACGGCGGAATTCTGGGGGAGCGGGAAGACATATTTGGCCTCGATTTTCTCATCGAATGGATTATGGAACTGCTGAGTAACCGTCACGGATGCAATATAGGCGCTGATACCGGCCTTCACGTCGGTATGTTTAAGCGGGACCGGAACCTCTTTGGTCTGCCCCGGCACATCCGCCAGAAGCGCGCCGCTACCCGGCTCATCCTCTCCCGGCCGAACGTCGCTTTGTCCTTCAGGACGGGAAATGACCCATAGCTCGTCCGATGTCTGTGGACTCAATTCACGCTCCGGTATTTGTCGAGCTATACTTCCTCTTCCCCCTTGCTGGAAAGGAAACGTTCGAGTTTTCGACCTGCGCAAACGGCTGGAATAGCCACCCCCGTAAGAACCCCCCTCATCAAGAGTGTTCGTCACTTGATCGAATTGATTCTCTACCTGATGTCCCATTGTGGTAAGACCTGCGATAACAAGAATCCCGCAAACCACGAATATAAGAATGATTTCAATCGGTCCTATTGAAAGTTTGCTCATTTTCCCGCTCCTTTCGCTATTTCGGCGGAGACTTCGATTTCTGTCCCGTCGCGGGTGGCGGCGGTTTTGATTTTTACGGAATAGGTTGCGTCGGTATCGCCGGCAACGCGCATGTGGACCCGGGCGACGCGCGTTCGGCCGGTCGGCAGATCCGTTCCCGTATCGAAAGCGGCCAGGATGATGCGTCCGCCCTGCAGAGCCGCCGGGTCGTAATACGGTGTGTCGGAGAACGCCTCGTGTTCTCCCCCTTCGATGCCGACGAGTTTCGCGTCCCCCTCCACGACTTTCAGTTCCATTTGATAGGCAGCGAGCGGCATGTCGCCTGAATCGACGTAGATATCAACGGCGCGGAAACGGATGTTTTCGTCCGACGCCGTCCAGGCCGCGCCTGATATCATCAGAAAAACAGCCATTATGGAAAGGCAGCGTTTCATTGTTTCGTTCCTCCTTTTATTTTCACGGCGGCCATTGCGACTCGATCGGCGTCAGCCCGATCGACGCGTCCATCGTCGTTGAAATCCCACCGGTCGGAGACTTTTTCATTGGACTCGACCATTCGGGCGAGTTTGAAC
>JAGXLK010000450.1 GCA_018334735.1 Planctomycetota bacterium
CTTACGCCTGAACGGCATGCGCCGTTTTATATAGCCTGCATCCGTAAGATGCAGGCTAGAGTTACGTTTTCAGTGGTAACACACTGCGCGCTCGCTACTGTGCTTGGGCGGCATCGGGATAAATGCCATTGTCGCGCCAGACATCAAGCATCAAGTCGTAACGTTTGAGCTTCATGCCCGTGTAGATGCAATTACTGGTCGAAAAAATGTAACCCCCGCCCGGCATTCCGCGCGTCAAAGCGTATTCCGTCGCCTCCGCGACTTCCTCGTCGGTTCCGGTATCGAGTGTCCCACAATTGACATTTCCGATCAAACAAACGCGATCTCCATATGTTTTTTTCACCTCCGCGATGTCCACACCCGCCTGCGGGTCGAGGGAATGCAAAGCGTGAGGATTAGCCTCAACCAGCTGATCGATAATCGGCATGATATCGCCATCTGTATGCTTGATGACGTAAAAGCCCAAATCGCGGTAACCGGCGATCAGGTCCGTCAGATACGGGGCCACAAATTCAGCAAACAGATCCGGCGAGAGAAAAGGTCCATTGTTGAAACAGTAATCAGCGCACAGGGCCCATCCGTCAAGCTCGCCGTGTTTGGCAAATTTCTCTGCTTTCTCAAGCGCATGATCGACACGCTCACGAGCTTCAGCCTTGACCTTGCCCGGCTCGTCCTTGAGCCGCATGGAGACTTCAACCATGTTGTCGCCATGGGGAATGCCCATCGTGGCATCGCCATGCATCATCAGAAAATACCGGTCGCCCGTTTTCTCCCTCACGATATCGATCAAACGCAATGCCTCCTCATCGGTCCGCGGATTGGGATGGAGGAAAATCGCAGAATGGTCGTATCGGCCGGCCGTCGAGATGAAGACATCAGCGATATCTTCTCGATGGAGCTGTCGCTCTTTTTCTTCCATCTGGTCCCATTGCCCGTAGCTACGATGGGAAGGATGAACCTTTCCAAAAGCTTCCATCGTGAGGAAAAACACAAGCTCGAAATGCGGCACCAATCCGCTCAGAGGGCGGCGTTCGAGCGCAGCAATAAATCGTTCGCGGGGTTTCATGTTTCTCCTTTTGTCGGTCAGTGCATCGTCCGCGCTTTTGTCGATATCATTTCGACGAGACTTCCAGACCTTCGGAATCCAGTATCACGTTCACGCTGGCCCGAAACTGCGTTTCATCACGCACAAACTCGAGGTAATGACGGAGATCGTGCCGGCAGTTGACGCTGTTATGGGCCAGCACGAGGCCACCATCGGGGATCTTTGCGAGGGCCGCTTGGAGGATATCGTAATAAATACCTTTCCCGCGGCCACCGGCACCATCGGCATCCAGATATAGAAGCTCGATCTCGGACTCGACATCCCGAACGACATCGACGGCGTCGGCGGCGATAATGGAGGTTTTTCCTTCGGGATCGATTTTTTGCACGTTTCCTCGGGCGAGCGATGCCCTGTCGGCATCGATCTCAACACCAATCAGGTTCGCCGCACCGTAACAAGCACCGGGTCCCACGGCGGCTCCGGCATTGCAGATAAAAGTGAAGCCACAGAAAATCCCGGCCGCGATTATGTTTGATGGTTCATGGATCGCGTTGATGGCATAGATAAAACGCTGCATCCGCGGCGTGATGGCGGTCCAGGGAATTTCAAATTGTTCCCTGACCGCGCGGCGGTGGGCGAGGAAAAGAGCACGATCGTATCGACCGTGAGGCAGTATGTTTTCCTCAACCAGAACGTTCAGCGCCCGGTCCACGACCTTTTCTTCACGTTCCGGGGGCTCGAGCTCGCGGTGCGGACGGCCGTATTCCATGCGGTAGGAATCCCAGTCATCCGCTCGGAAGGTTCGGTTCATTGGATCGGCTTAAACGATCGATTTGAGGTAATCGACATCTTTCTGGAGGACCTCGGCGCGTTCGTCATCGGGAAAATGTCCGAGACTCTCGTCCTCAACGCAGAGGCTCCGATCGTATCCCGCCTGACTCAGGATCGAGACAACGCGCTTGTGGTCGATATCGCCTTCATATATCGGCGCCACGTACTCGCCGTATTCGTAACCGACCTCTCGGCGTTCATTTTGAATATCTTCCGGATAGGCGATATTTTTGCAGTGAGTGTGGTTGATCCGGGGGCCGTATTTCTCCATGAGTTCATAGACCATTTCAAGAGGGTGACCGAACCAGTAGAAATTTCCGGTATCGAGGGTCAGTCCGAGTCTTTCGCTCGAGGACCGCTCGAAGACCTTATCGAGAAATTCCGGGCGGTTCGACGTGCCGCCATGGTTTTCGATTCCGAGGTCAACGTCCGCGCAGGCCCCGAGGGCTCGGTCCGTCGCCTCCAAACATCGCGTGATGAACTCGTCTTCCGGCATGTCGCCCTGACGCGGAATCAGATCGATACGCACCGCAGGCACGCCCAAGGTCTCTGCCGCCTGGCAGGTCGTGACAAGGGCGTCAACTTCCTGGTCATACTCATCGCTCGAGAAGTCGTTGCCCATAAGAAACGCGCATATCGACAGATCATTTTCCTGCAAAACCGACCCAAGTGCCGAAAGATCTTCATCGGAACCGAGCTCAAACGACTCATCTTCACCGGTGAAGGTGGAAACCGTCGCGTCTTTTCCCACCGCCACTTCAGTAGAATTCACCCCGAGTTCCCGAAGAGCAGCCACGGGGTCCGACACACCAGTTGATGCCAACATACAATCGCGAACTGACACATACATCTTCGATCTCCTGCAATCATAGGTTTGAAACGCGAGCCCAACGGGCCCACAAAACTCGAAAGTCTGGATGCTAACAACTCCGGAGCTCGGTCGCAACCGGCGGCCGGATTTTCCATAACCGTTTGCCTTGCCTCGCTATTTCTGTCATTATCAAATTTGTTCAGATGTCCGTCCAGGAGCGATCATGGCCCAAACACAACTAACCCCGGAAGAATACGAGCTCCATCTGGAAGAACTGACCGCGCGCATAAAGCAACATCTTGAATCGGGCTCAGAAAATACCGATAAACTTATCGGGGAGGCAGAAGAATTGCTTGAACTCGGCAGTTCGTATCGGGAAGTCTTCGAGCGACATCCCGATTTTCCCCGTCTGGTCGGAGGCTTGCTGGCGCGCCAGAAGCAGGAAAACTTTATGGCCAGCAAGCCTGAGGCAGAGAATGCGCCGGGATGTCTGTTGGGGTGGCTGTTGGGGAGAAAAAAAAGTTCGTAACAGACGCTGAAAATCCTTATGCCTTTAGAAACCCATGGCCGGTGGGTGCGCTTTTTTCTCTGCGTCTTCTTCAGCCGCTCCAGCTGCATATCCCTTATCCAAACGGTTCAGACGTATCACCAGTTTTACTTTCTGCGGCCGCCGCTTGAACTGCTGCACGGCGACACCGGTGGCAAGACCCGACCGGGTGGGTTCAACGCGTTTCTGCTCGGCAGCCAGTTCTGCATCTCTTTCTTCTTCTACTTTTCCTCCATCGGCTTTTTCATCTTCCAGGGATGCAGCATCCCCGGTGCCAGAAACTTTTTCTTTTTCCCTCGGGCCCCGACGCAGAAGACGTTTCTGAAAGCGCTTCGTGACTGACCACAGAAAAACGTCGCCCTCCGATTCTCCAACCGCTGACAGTCTTTGTCGCGCGGGGGCTATAAGCAGAGAAAGCTCATTGAGAAAAGTTTCGTACCGTTCAGCCGGCACGGGTACGACCAAAGTGACCGCTTCATTTTTGTCT
>JAGXLK010000451.1 GCA_018334735.1 Planctomycetota bacterium
CTGACAAGCCGGTTCGTCTTCCCTCAACTCAGTTTGGAAGGACGACGCATCTGGATTGTGGGACTTATCCCGATGGAACGCAGGATTGTGTTGTGGGGAAAATTTCTTTTTGCGACGGTGGGTTCGCTCCTTCTGAGCGGCGGGTTGATACTTCTCAGTGATTTGATGCTCGGTTTGGAGGGATGGATCGTGACCGTTCACCTTTTTGTCCTTGTCTGCGCCTGTTGCGGTCTGAACGGCCTGGCCGTCGGGTTGGGGGCGGTTTATCCGAACCTTCGGTCCGACAATCCGAGCGAAATTGTCAGCAGTTTCGGCGGCACGCTGAATCTGATCTGCAGCATCGTCTTTGTGCTGGGGGTATTGTTGACCGTTGCCATACCGCTTTATCTCGAAGTGATCGGGGTCATAAAAGGGCAAACTTTCCGGGTCGTACTGTGGATCGCGCTCGGTTTGATCGTTGTAATGACCACCATCGCCTGCCTGATACCCATGAAATTCGGCATTCGTCGTTTTGAACAGATGGATTTTTGAATCGTGCCCCCCCCAACCTGCGTTTGGCTTCCGCCCAGCTGCAGCACTGGTGCCGCTTGAAAAAAGCGGGTTATCCGCGGATTTTGCCGAGGATGATGAAAGGAAGCCGGATGGGCAGGAAAATGGTTCGGAAGAATAGCCGCACCCCTGTGACAATCTCTTCCCAATCGAGCAAGACCGGGCTGGCAATGAAGATACTGGAATATGTCCCGACCAGCACGCCGATTATAAGCGTGAAGGCGAGCCCCTGAAGAACTGTCCCGCCGAGGAAATACAAGACGACCACTGCGACGAGAGTTGTGGCCGATGTCAGAATGGTTCGGCTCAGGACCTGGTTAATGCTCAAATCGATGACTTCCCCGCTGAGCTTCCGATGCCCCGCTTCTATGGTGTTCTCGCGGATACGGTCAAAGACAACAATTGTATCGTTAAGACTGTATCCCAGAATTGTAAGGAAGGCCGCCAGCATTTCCAGATTGATTTTGATATCGCCAAGCACACCCGTCCAGTTGGCAAGAGCGATGAGTCCGGCCGTAATCATGACGTCGTGAATCAAGGCGATAACAGCTGCCACGCCGTAACGCACGGCATGGAACCGGACGGCGACGTAGAATACGATGACGATGGCGGCGCAGATAACGGCCAGCAGGGCACGTCCCTGCATTTCTTCGGCGACCACTGATCCGATTCTGACCGTTTGTCGCACGGGTTGGGTTTGCTCGAAGGCTTTTTGGATGAGATTTTTGGCCGTCTCCAATTTGTTTGCAGGGAGCATCAACGTAACGTTTCTTGTTTTCACGCCGGCGGCAAAATCCTCGACGATCATCTCATCGGCTTTTCCCGAAAAACCGGCCTTACCCAGGTAATATTCGATGAGGGGCAAAGAGATCCCTTCCCAATCGGCCCCGACTGTTGGCCTGGAGATACTCATTCCCACCGGAATTTGGCCTTCAGAGTTTTTTGCGGCGGAGGGTTCTTCGAAATCGATTTTGAAGCTTTTCGCCCCCATACCGGAGAATATATCCGCGAATTTTACCTTTACCTGTTTTTTACTGACGTGAAGGGTATACGTGTTTGCCTTGATATCTTCGCCAATTATCTGGATCTCCGTCAGTCCTTCTTGTTCCGCGAAAGCCCGTAGATCTTCCTCCGTAAAAGCCTTTTCCCCTCCATCCGGATCAACTTCGAGTTCTCCGGTTACCGATGTCCCATCGATCTGCAGCACGGGCATCCGGAGCGGTTTATCGGGCATCTGTTTTTTCAGGCTCTCCAGTTTTTCTCTCGAACCGGTGAGCCTGAACTCTTTTGCAGCATCTTCCCTGTGTTCGATGGTGACCGATGGGAAATCGCGTCGCAAGAAAGTGACCGCAAGGACCTCCCACTGGACTGGCCGGTCAGTGGTAACAGTTGCCGCGGCCTGGCCCCCCTCTTCGTTCCCGGTTATCTCGCCGACCTCGACTTTACATGGTGTACGTAATAGGCTGGCTCTTCGCAGGACAGCTGCCATTTGAGACCAAACGGCGATGTGATCGGACATCGGAGGGAATTTATCCAGTACGATTCGGAATCGTTTCCCTTTTGCTCCTCCCGAAGGAACGATAGCGCCGAAATCCTCGAGCTGAAGCGGGTTCTCCTCCTCTCTCGCAAGGGCTCCCCGCAGTTCCATCTCCCCCACTTTTTTCGAGAGTTTATCGACATTAAGCACCGTTCCATCCTGGCCGAGGCTGACCCCTTTTTCACGCAACAGACCGGCGTCCTTAAGCTGCTTTCGGACACGCGGCAGGAGTTCCCTTTCAAGCCTTTCGGGACCGATCCCTTTGATTCTTACGCGGAACTCGCTGGTTTTTTGCCCGTTTGCCCCCGGGGTTCTAATCGCCTGGACATCCGGGTTAGCAAACCCCCCGTCGATTAGTTTTTGTCGGACCGTGGCCAGATTTACAGGTTTGTCGAAGGACAGGTGGACGAGAGACCCACCGGTGAAATCAACGTCGAACAAGGCACTGCCACGGGTGAAAAACCCGACCATTCCGACCACGAGGACAATCCCGGACATCACGTACGCGCCCCGTCGCCAGCTTGAGTATGAGGTTTCTGGCTGACCGATGATGGAGAACATTCGAAATTTTTTCAGCCAGCCTCTGTCAACAAAAGTCTCCAGTGTTAATCGTGTGACGAACAGGGCCGTGAACATGCTCAACACGATCCCTGCCGAGAGCGTGATAGCAAAACCGCGCACCGGCCCGGTTCCCACCACGTATAGAATGATGGCTGTCAGGAGGGTGGTTACATTGGCATCGATGATGGTGGTATATACTTTATCATATCCGTTTCGCAGCGCGACATGGACGGATTTACCGGCGGCGGATTCTTCCCGTATTCTCTCGAAAATGAGGACATTGGCATCGACCGCCATACCGACAGTGAGCAGGATACCGGCCAGCCCAGGCAGCGTCAGAGCCGCGCCAAGCAGGCCGAGCACGCCGGCCAGAAACACGAGGTTCAGGATCAAAGCACCGTCTGCGACCGCTCCACAGGCAAGGTAATAAAACCCGATGAACAGCAGTATGAGAAATCCGGCCAATGCAATAGCTCGAAGCCCCTTGACGATAGAGTCGTGTCCGAGTTCAGGCCCCACTGTGCTTTCCTGAAGCAAAGTGAGGTCAACGGGAAGGCTCCCAGCCCGCAGGACTCTGAGCAACTCCTCCACTTCTTGTTCGGTGAAATGCCCGCGGATAATACCGCTGGTGCTGATTCGTTCTTCGATAACGGGAGCACTTTTCAAGACGCCATCGAGCACAATTGCCAGGCACCAATTCTTATATTTTTCGGTTACCATTGCGAACTTTTTGCTGCCTCTGGTATCAAGCCGGAAACCGATAGCGGGGCGTCCAAGCTGATCGCGGGTGAAATCTACCTGCGGCAAGCGTTTGCCGGTGATACGAGCCTCGCGGGTTTCAACAAGATAAAATTGGTTGGATTTGTCATTATCCACCCACATCTTTTTATATCCCTGGACGGGTTTGCCTTCCCGGGCTCGCTGGTACTCGGTGGCGAATTTTTCCCCCCCGGGAGTCATGGCGAGTTTAAATTCCAGCAGTCCCATTCTCGTCAAACGGTCTCTCAATCGTTCCACTTCCGCTCGGGTTGCTTTCGGCACCTGGATAAGAACGCGGTTCTGTCCGTAGTCTCC
>JAGXLK010000452.1 GCA_018334735.1 Planctomycetota bacterium
GTTCACAAATGTCATTGCGAGGCGTTCCGCTCAGCGGAGCGCCGCGGCAATCTCGCTGTTGGGCCAACAAAACGACGAGATTGCTTCGCCCATCTTGCGATGGGCTCGCAATGACCCAAGGAGCGGTGTTTGAGAATTAAGGACTGGATTCCCGACCGGCAGGAGCCAAAAAAGGCAACGAACTACTCCCCGGAAGACCTTCGTTTGCTTTGTCTTCAGCAAGATGCTACAAAGAACGCACCGATGCGGAGAAAAACAAATTTCTATCCTTTTGCCCAGCCAGACATCGCCCTGTTAATTGTCTGGAGGCACACTATTTTCTCCCTAATGCCAGAAGCGAACCGAAAACACAGCCAAAGGTATCGAACATGGGAAAACGCTTTCAGGACAAAGTCGTGATTGTAACCGGAGCCAGCTCCGGTATCGGCAAGGCCACCGCCATCGCCTTCGGGAAAGAAGGCGCCAAACTCGCTCTCTCCGCCCGTCGCGTAGACGAGTGCGAAACCACGGCAGCGGCCGTCTGCGACGCGGGCGGCGAAGCCGTCGTGATCCGGATGGACGTCACCAACGATGGCGACATTCGCAATATGGTCGCTGAAACGGTCAACGCTTTCGGCCGCATCCACTGCGCCTTCAATAACGTCGGAATCGCCGGGGAGACCGGGATCCCTACACACGAGCATTCGAAAGAGAACTGGGATCAAGTAATCAGCGTCAACCTGACCTCGGTGCTTCTCAGCATGAAGTACGAAATCGCCGAAATGCTCAAGACCGGCGGCGGGACCATCGTCAACAACTCATCGATCTACGGCCTCGTCGGCTCCACCATCGGCCACGTCCCCTATGTCGCCAGCAAGTATGGCATCATCGGCGTCACCCAGACGGCGGCCTTCGAATATGCCGAGAAAAACATCCGGGTGAATGCCGTCTGTCCCGGCTTCACCCGAACCGAACGGATGCAGGAGCTTTACGAGCAGGACCCGGACCGGGTGAATGACCGCATCCTGCCGCGGATCCCGATGGGACGGCTTGGTGAGATGGACGAGATCGCCCGCGTGGTGCTCTGGCTGGCGTCCGAGGAAGCCAGCTACGTCACCGGTCAGGCGGTCGCTGCCGACGGCGGCTGGATCGCGATTTAATGCAACTGGAGTCGCCATGAACCTGGAACAGCAACCGCTGTATCGACACGTCGAAGGCTGTGAATTCCTGTGCAGCAACGTACACAACCCGAGCGGGCAGCGAGGGGTTGCCGGACAGGAGTCGCGGTTCCCGCGCGTGGCACCCGGCGAGACCTTGACCGTGGCCGAACTCGAAGGACCGGCCGTCATCACCCGCTTCTGGCTGACCTTTGACTGGCCCGGCAAGGCCCCCTATCCAAAATCCATGCAGCGAAACCGCAGCGTGGTCCTGAAAATCACCTGGGACGATGCCGACACGCCGGCCATCCAAGTGCCCGTCGGCGATTTCTTCTGCCATCCGCTCGGCTATGATATCCCGTTTGAAAACGCCTTGTTCGCATCGCCGGTCGGACGCAGCTTGCTCTGTTTTATCCCGATGCCATTCCAACGCCGGGCTCGGATCCAGATCCTCAATGAATTCAACCAAACGATCGTGGTCTTCCATGACATCCGCTATGCCCATGGCGTGGATTTGGTGGATGACGACGGCTATCTGCACGCTTGTTTCCAACGCACCCCGGCTACAGCACCCGGCATCGAACATGAGATCCTGCCGCAAATCCATGGCAGGGGACGCTATCTCGGCACGCACATCGGTGTAATTACGGACCCGGAAAATCCGCTGGTGTGGCACGGCGCGCACCCGCGCTTCTTCCTCGATGGGGATACGGAGGATCCGAGTATGATAGGCGCCTCGCTGGACGATTTCGGCGGCGCTTCGTGGGAGTACGACCGCTGTTACATGCACCAGGACAGCGGCCTGCTGCTGTCCCGGAGCTTTCCGGAAGGCGGCGGGCACTACGGTTTCTATTTCTACCATCGAAGGGACCCCATCTATTTTGAGCAGTACTGCGCGGTCAGCATCCGCCCCGTGGTAGCGGAATCCGCTGAGACGCTCCTGCAGGCGCTTCGGAATCACCCCGGCCTGGAGGACAGGCTGTCTCTTCCGCTGGCCGTCGAGGAACTGGCAGAGCAGGTGGCCGCCGGTTCCGACGAATGGCACGAATGCGGGCGCCGCGATGAGTATGCCACAGTATCCCTCTACTACCTGGATGAACCAGGGGGCAACCATACACTCTCACCAGTTGCGGATCGCATGGCGGCCGCGTGGCATTGGCCGAGCGGCCCCTCGCTGCTGGCAACTTGATCGGAACGCGGCCGTTCACCGTGCCCGGATTCTTCTCCGTTTACCCACCCGCAGGAGCCAAAAAAGGCCACGAACTCCCCCTCGGAAGACCTTCGTTTGCTTTGTCTTCAGCAAGATGCTACAAAGACCGAACCGATGCGGAGAAAAGCAAATTTCTATCCTTCAAAAACATGAGAAAAATATCCCAGAGCAAATGGAAACTACATACGTGCGAGCTGTCGGCGTTCGTTCACTCGCTGGGCCTGAAGTTCGGCATCTACTCCACCCCGTGGACATCCCCGTGGGGGTGCAGCGCGGAACAGGCCGCCGAGGAGTGAAGAGGTCCCCCGTTGATCGGCTGCTCGGCGGGTCCTCCCGATCCGGACTACGACGCCGACAGCGTCCCCGGCGGACGCTACTTAGGCCGGGAAAAATACGAATCGGAAGATGTATCGCAGTGGCTCGAGTGGGAAGTCGATTTCCTGAAATACGACTGGCGCCCGACCGACCCGATCTCCTGCCAGCGCATGGGGAGGCTTCTGGAAGCGGCCGACCGCGAGATCGTCTTCAGCATCTGCACAAACGCCCGCTTGCAGCATGCTAAAGTCTACAAACGGTGGGCGCACATGTGGCGCGGCATTCCGGACACGGCCGATCGGTGGCAGGGCGTGCAGAAAAACGCTTTCGTCTCCGAGGACTGGTTCGGGGAAGACTGGAGACCACACATCGGCCCGGGAGGGTGGCATGATCTGGACATGATGGCCTTGGGACCGCAGTTTGAGACAAACACAAGCACCCGCCCGAACCGCCTGACCCGGGACGAACAGATTACGCACATGACTGCGTGGGCGCTCTATCCCTCCCCGCTCATCCTCAGTTGCAACCTGGCGGAACTGAGCGATTTTGAGCTGCGACTCTTCGCCAATGAAGAGGTGATCGCCGTCAATCAGGATCCTCTCGGTAAACCGGCCGTCCGGATCCACGAGCGGCGTGAACAGTGTGCCGGGAATGAAAACCCGAGATACAATAGTCGGATATGGGTGCGGCCCCTCGCCGACGGTTCCTTCGCGGTCGCTTTCTTCAATCTTGCGGAGACGGCGGATGAGCTGTCGCTCGATCTGGAGACTCTGGGAGTGAGCGGTGCTGTGGCCGTGCGTAACCTCTGGGAAAGGCGTGACTGTGCTCGCGCCCGCAAGGTCGTCCCCCCGCACGGTGCCCAGCTTCTGAAGGTGGCCCCACGGGGCTGACCGGCCTGTTGGAAACGGTCGGCGGCCTGGTCATAGAATGTCGGTCAGCATGGGGATGTGACTTCCGCCTGACAGCAGGTCAGACATTTTTCACAGTGGCAAACGGCAGGGACCTAAGCGACTGAAGCGACGGAAGGGACTTCTGGAGCTGGGGCCGAGACAAAAATG
>JAGXLK010000453.1 GCA_018334735.1 Planctomycetota bacterium
CGTATGTTTCTGAGTATGCTGTCATGCTTTTTGGCTGGCTCTCGATTGTGTTCGCCGGAACATTTGTTTTTGTCGGCGTTAGTCTCCTGACAGAAAGCGATCCGAAAGAATGGCCGGGTAGAATCGCAGGCATCGTTCTCGGGCTGGTCGGCCTCGCTCTGGCGCTGGGATTTCCCCAGGCTGGCCCTGATGGGGCGGGAGCGTATCACTGGGGGCGGACGGCGCTGTCTTCAGGAATTTTTGGAACAATGTTGACCCAGTGGCTCTACAACACACTTGGTTGGGGGGGGACACTCGGACTGACTCTCGTTTTCCTCGCAGGTTCAGCGTTACTGCTTGCCACGCGTCCGCTCAGCTGGTTGGTGTCTTTTGCAAAATCTGCTTGGGGAACTGTTCTGGAGAAACGGCGCGCAAGACATGCCGCTGCCGCTACCCCTGAAGGCCCCACCGTTGAGACGGTCGTTGAAGTCCCAGAGAAAGAGAAAAAAGCAGAAAAGAGTCCCCCCAAAAAACCACAGAAAGAACCTGAAGAAAATTCGAAGGAAACCAGCAAGAAAAAGAAAAAGTCCGAACCGGAAGTCCTGACCCCGACAAAGACGAGAAAGTCGGTGAAAAAAGGAGAAGATCCGCGGCAAAAATCCTCGAACGGGGTTTTCGATGACGAAGATTACGAATTGCCTCCCATTGATCTTCTCGATACGCCGAGTGACGAGGATCTGGGGGACGATGAAGAGACGCTTCGCCAGCGCGGGGAGATTCTTGAACAGACGCTCGATGAGTTTGGGATTGACGGTCAGGTCGAACGGGTCCAACGCGGGCCCGTGGTGACGATGTATGAAATGTCGCTTGCTGCCGGCACAAAAGTTTCACGCGTTGAATCGCTCGCCGACGACCTGGCGATCGCGCTGAAAGCTCCCAACGTCCGGATTGTGGCCCCGCTGCCCGGCAAAAGCACCATCGGGATCGAAGTCCCCAACTCGCAACGCGAAATTGTGGCCCTGCGCGAGCTCATTGAGACAATGGATGCCAAAGTTGCCAGGATGGATATCCCTCTGTTCCTGGGGAAAGATACCGCAGGTGATCCTCTTATTGTGGACCTTGCCAAAGCTCCGCACCTCCTGCTTGCTGGCGCAACCGGGTCCGGTAAATCCGTTTCTATCAACGCCATCATCTCAAGCATCCTGACGACGCGTACCCCGCAGGAAATCCAGTTGCTTCTGGTCGATCCGAAATCGGTCGAGTTCAACGATTACCGTGAACTCCCACACCTGATCACGCCCGTTTTGAGCGATATGAAAAAGGCGGCTGCTGTGCTTGAATGGGCCTGCAAGAAAATGGACGAGCGCTTCTCCAGTCTGTCACAGGTCGGCGTGCGAAATATCACCGAATACAACAAGCTCGGCAAGAAGAAGATTATAAATCGCCTTCAGCCCGAGGAAGATGCTGAGATCGACGACGTGCCGTTTTATATGCCTCACATTGTTATTATTATTGACGAACTGGGCGAACTGATGATGGTGGCTGCCAATGAGGTGGAAAACAGCATTATCCGCCTCAGCCAGAAAGCCCGTGCCGTCGGAATTCACCTGATTTGTGCCACCCAGCGGCCCTCCGCCGATGTAATAACGGGTTTGATCAAGGCCAATCTCCCGGCCCGAATCGCTTTCCAGGTATCATCAAAAGTCAACTCCCGGGTTATCCTCGATCGGAACGGAGCGGAATTGCTGCTCGGCCGCGGCGATCTGCTCATGCTCCCGCCGGGTAGCAGCCAGCTTGTGCGGGCACAGGGCACTTTTGTCTCACAAGAGGAAACCCTCGGGCTTGTCGATTTCCTGACGGCCCAGGCCGAACCTCAATTCAAAGCCGAATTGAGAGAATACAGTACCAAAGCCACCGATCCCCAGAGCCACGACGATGAGCTTTACGACGAAGCCGTGCGCATTATCCTCCAGACAGAGAGAGGATCGGTTTCTTTGTTGCAGCGTCGTCTCAGCGTCGGGTACTCGCGGGCCGCCCGCCTTATTGATATGATGGCAGAGGATGGAATCGTCGGGCCTCACCGCGGAAGCCAGGCCCGGGAAGTCCTGCTCACTCTCGAAGAATGGGAAGAAGCCCGGGGCGAAGGCCAGTAAGATATTTACAACATCCCCTTCCAGGAGTTCCCATGCCGGTCACGAAACATGCGATCCTTGTGGAGGCCGGCGGCCATATCTGTGAGGACCGGGCGGAAATCATTAACACCTCCGAAGCCACTGTCCTGGTTGTCGCCGATGGGGTAGGGGGTATGCCCGGGGGGCAAGCCGCTGCCGATGCTCTTGTCGAAGGTATTGAAGAGCGGCCACCCGGCGCTCGGGCCATGGAAACAAGCGGCTATGGGGTCAGGGAACTCATGGATATCGGAGAAGAAATCTTTGGAAAGCCGACCTGTGGACAGACCACAGCGGTGGTGGTGGCAATCGGGCACGAAGTTATTCGGGGGGCGAGCATCGGCGATAGCGAAGCCTGGTTATTCACATCCGGGGCCTACCTCCGCCTGACCGCCGGGCAAACAAAATCGCCGTTTCTGGGTTCAGGTGCCGGTATGCCGCGACCATTTCTTCAATATCTGGTCAGCGGACGCCTCCTTGTGGCCACCGATGGCCTTTTTCGCTACGCCGCACCCGAAACGATCCATGAGACAGCCGTGCGGGGCGAACCCGACGCGGCCGCCGAGGACCTATTGGAACTTGTCCGCCTCCCATCGGGCGACCTTCAGGACGATGTGGCTATCATCTTGGCCGATATCCAGAATGCGGCGGTTTGAAATCCAAAGGCTTTTTAAGACCGGCTTTGCTGCATGTCCTGCAGGGCTTATCCTGCGTCCGGCAAGGTAATCTGATTTTCATAGAGCCGCGAATAAACGATGAACCCGTTGTGTTTCAGATCGTCGTTGGGATCGTATTTCAGCGGGTCCCCGTTGAGGTCTACCACGGCTCCGTTGCCTTCGCGCGCAATAACAGCCCCCGCTGCAGTGTCCCAGAGCCACGTCGGGCCGAAACGCGGGTAGATGTCGGCCTTGCCCTCAGCAACGGCGCATAATTTTATTGAACTTCCGCAGCGTACGACCTCCTCAACTCCCAGTCGGCCAAGATATGATTCCACCTCCGGCGAGGCGTGAGAGCGGCTTATAGCGGCCGTGAAAGGGCCTTCCCGACTGCTCATGATACGCATGGGTTTTTCCCCCGCTTCCTGTTTCCATGCTCCCATACCCACCGCTGCCCAGTAAAGTCCGTCCAATGCCGGCGCGTAAATAACTCCCAGCACCGGGGCGCTATCCTCAATAACAGCAATGTTAATCGTGTATTCTCCGTTTTTCTTGAGAAATTCTTTGGTGCCATCAAGCGGGTCGATCAACCAGAATTGGGCGGGAAAAGTATCTCTGCCGGGTTTCGGCAGATCCCCTTCTTCAGAGATGATGGGCAGGGATGGGGCGAGCTTTTCCAGGGCCGATACGATGATACGATGTGATGCGCGATCGGCGCGGGTAACCGGCGAGCCATCGGCTTTTCTATCGGCTTCCACCGGGCCTTGAGCAATTCTGTGGGCCTCGGCACCGGCATCCCGAGCGATATCTTTGAGCGACGGAATCAGCTTGTCCAACACGGATTTTTCCATAATTCTCTACCACGTAAGTTTATTGAAAGAGGCCTCTCGCCTTTTTTATAGCATAACCGTGCCGC
>JAGXLK010000454.1 GCA_018334735.1 Planctomycetota bacterium
AATTTGTGTCTGTAAAGCTTTTTTCCGGGCAGCGAGATCAGCGAGTTTTTTGACGGCATTTATCACAGCGTTTTCTTGTTCAAATTGAGCCTCCAGTCTCTCATTCATTTTCTTGAGGCTCTCTTTCAATTTATCTATTTTAGCCGGGGGAGTGTCTTCCTCCTCTTCTATTTTCCGCAACTTTTTGTTGACCGTTTTGAGCTCTTCCTCCACCTCCGCGAGCATTTTCCCCAAAATTTCACTTTGCTTCTCGCCAAGAGCGACGGCTTTGCTGCGAATATCCCGTATCCGCTCGATTTGTTTATTTACTTTCTCTACTTCATCGACGTCGGCGGGGATTTCCTGGACCTCTGTGATCAGGTCACCCACATTCTTACCTATATTCCCGCCGGCCTTTTCAATCTGTTGCGTTAGTTCGACAACCTTATCGCTGGCCTTATGAACATCTTGAAGCAATTCCTTTTGTCTCGCCTCAATTTTTTCTCGGGCAGTTTCAATATACGCCTCATAGGCCTTCTTCGCCTTTGCAACGCTCTCATCCGTAGCACCGTCGGCAAACTTCTTATTGACAAACTGGAGTTTTTTTTGCTGCAGTTTTCCCAACACGCGGATCACATTCACATTTTCAGCTTCCCAGGCCTCATTCTTCCGAATACGTTTTTTCGCTTCGGCGAGATCAAATATCTTCGGTTTAAGAGCTTTCCACTTCCCCTTTAGCTCCTCTGTGGTTTCTTGAACCGTCTTTTGTATTTTGTCCTGGAACTCTTTGACCGCTTGTCGGTATTTAGAGAGGTATTTTGTGCGGATTTCCCCTTTGTTTTCTTTGGCTGTTTTATATTTCGGGCTGTTTTTGCTTGCCCAATCCCGAACTAAAAATATTTTTCGTTTTTTGCGATCTTCCTCTGAAACCGTTTCGCCCCAGGGATACTCGCCTTGTAGACCAAGTTTCTTCCCTTTTTCCCATTCCTCGGCCGTAAGTATCCGAAGCATCTGCCACCCGGCCGCTTCCTGAGCCTGCTGCCGTGAAAGCCCGGTAACAGGATCCTGATAATCAACATCGGGAGACTTAAGCCTGTCGGGAAGGTTCTGTCCCGTTTCTTTTAAATACGCGACATACTCTCCAATCCTCAGCGGATCTTTCCGCACGAAAGCCATATGAGACGCCTCCGGAATCCGTACGTATCCCGGCGGGGTTTTTACTTTCGCCTTCGAAACACCACCGACTTCGTTTGCGGTTCCTCCCGCAGATTCGCCTTTCTTGCGACAACCCACCAGCAAGAAGGCCAGGCACAATGCGATTACACAAGTTTTTCGCAACATAATGTCCTCCGGAATTTGTGAACAAAAACCTATAGCGAATGGTTTTATCTTAAAAGATTTGATACCTGAATTTCCAGACTTCTTACAGTTTGTCGTCAAGTCTTTTTTTTAATTCCACGATTTCTTTTTCGAGCTTTTTAATCCGGTTTCGCATATTGGGCAATCTGGCCTGCAAAACATGGATTCGCATTTGCTGTTTGAAAGGCCGTGCGGGCGTGCCAAACATTTTCGATCCCGGTTTCACATCCCTCGTAATGCCGCTCTTGCCGCCGAACTGGCTTCCTTCACCGATTTGAACATGATCGGCAACCCCCGCCATCCCCCCCAGGACAACGAATTTGCCCAGAGTGCAGCTCCCTGCCACCTGCGCTCCCCCCGCCATAATGCAATGCTCGCCCACCTCGCAGTTGTGCGCGATCTGGCAATGTTTGTCGACCTTAACGCCCTCGCCCACAACCGTATCTTCGATCATACCCCTGTCAATCGAAGAAAGACCGTGAACAGAAACATTGTCACCTATGCGAACCGTGCCGATGTGCGGAAATTTTGTGCTCTTGCCCCCACGCTGAAAATATCCAAAGCCGTCGTCAGCTATGACGACGTTCGGGTGGATTTCACAATTTCCCCCGATCCGGGCCCCCGCGCAAATGGTCGCGTGCGGGTGAACGACGGTCCCAGCGCCAATTTGCACGCTCCGCCCGATGTAAGCCAGCGGGTAGATAGTAACTCCTGCTGCAATCTCCGCATTCGCTTCAATAACCGCATAATCCCCAACTGATACTTCATCGCCAAGGGTCGCATCCGCACTGATCGACGCTTTGTTGCTTATTCCGGTTGGGCGAGGGTAGAGAGTATTACGGACCTCCTTCAGAACAGCCACCAGGGCCTTTTCAACATCGTCACAGACGATTTGGGTGCCGTCGAAATCCTCAATTTTTTCCGCAGTGAGCAACGCTCCAGCACTGGACGAAGCAGCTTTCTCCCTCCGCGACTCATCGCCGGCGAAAGACAGGTCTCCCGGCCCCGCATGATCGAGATCACGGACCCCGGAAATAGCAACGTTCTCTGGACCATGAAGGCGACCGTCCGTCAGCTCACAAATCTCTGCAACCGTCATCTCGAACATATTTCTCATCCTCCCCGCATCAAGAAAAACACCCGGGAAAGCGTTCAGTCCGGATCTTCCACTCAAAAACACTTGACTTCCCGGCCCGCGCCGTTTACTTATTCTAATCTCAAGGGCGTGCTGGTTAAAGCAGCAGCGCCATTATCTCGACGAGGAGATGTCTTTTGAGCAAAAAATCAGAAGAAAAATGGATGCGAGAAGCTCTCAAAGAGGCTCGTGCCGCAGCCGAAGAGGAACAGGTACCCGTCGGTTGCGTAATCGTGGTCGGCCAAAACGAATTGGCTCGCGCCCACAACACGAGAGCTTCAAGCAAGGATCCCACCGCCCACGCTGAAATGCTGGCACTCCGCCGGGCCGCAGAAAAACGCGGAGACTGGCGTCTGACCGACACCACGGTCTATTGCACGCTTGAACCATGTTGCATGTGCGCGGGGGCATTGCTCAACGCGAGAGTCTCACGCCTGGTCTACGGACTCAGCGATCCCAAAAGCGGCGCCTGCGGAAGCATCGTCAACCTCCTCAATATCAGCGCTTTCAACCACTGCGTCGAAGTAAATGGGGGCGTGCTCGCCAACGAAACCCGCGAACTTATGCAGTCTTTCTTCCGCCAGAAACGCTGACCGCAGCCAAACGTCTGGCGACGGGACCTGGACTCAATGACGTCAAGATCGCGTTCGAAACGGGCGGGTGCTCTCCCGTAACGTCCGAATCCCCCTTTCTGCCTCTTCTGCTTTTTTCCACATCCATATTCTTATTATGAGCGCGTTCTGAACTCCATTCTCTGGCTGAAATCCAGTGCCGACTCAAGGCTCGGGAGTAACCCCTGTCTTGCCTGCAATAGCTAACGTCAAAAATGATAGAAGACTTTTGTCAGACCGCTTTGTTTGCCGTTGCTCAATAAATTGAGCACTCGTTTTTTGGGCAAAAAACCATTTTTTATGAACTTTTTCGGGGGGTAAACCGCTTAACAGTATGGAGGACGACAATGAACACCCCCGAAAATCATCAAAAAAGCGATCTTGAGATTTCCGCCGAACTCCGCCAGGACCTGCGAAACCTCGATGGCGAACCCCCGGGAATCCCGCCCAAGATCGACAAATCTGTGCTCGATGAGGCCCACCGACGTCTGCGGTCACGTCCCCGTATCATTGTGCTGCGCCGCGTCGCGGCCGGGCTGGCCGCCGCTGCCGCTTTCATTCTCTGCGTCACGCTTTTCCTGCCGGGGCGGATGCGCGAGGAAGCAATCCAAACACCTCCCCGCGCCGCCGCCC
>JAGXLK010000455.1 GCA_018334735.1 Planctomycetota bacterium
GCGTCCGGCCGAAGAGGTAGCTATTTGTCGCCTATGTCGGGAACCGCCGGACTGATATTCGAGAAATACTTCGCCGATGCCCTGATCATCCGTACACCGATAATCGAGTCGGACTACTCCGCTTTTCTCTATTTCGATCCTGCCCTGGGGGTTGGGCCGGGGGGTGACACCTGTTATCTGGACTTTCGGCCGGCGATCATCCTCAGTCCGTATTTTACGGTCCGCCGTCGCTGTCGGTTCTCCGGCCTCGTCAAAAGACTCAAAATGATAGGTCCCCTCACTCATCAAAGCAAAGCGGACCTGGAATTGGCCATTTTTGTCCAGCGAGGGTCTGGCCTGGGTTTCTCCGTTAACAACGAACCGCACCGAGTTTGCGGTCCAACTCAGCCGTCCCTCAAGCAGCACTTCGGTGCCCAGAGGAGCTCGAATATTCCCGTCGCTTCCCTGAATATTGCGGGGAGAACGATTCAGGTAATCTGGGAAATGATATGTTACGGAAAGGTCAGAGAGGGTCAATTCCCGTTTGGCTTCTGCAGGAGGTGCAGCAACAGGCGGACCGTAAATAAGGTGAGCAAACCCTTTATCCAGATCGGTGGGTGGGAAGAGATATAAGACACCAAAAAGAACGAATGCCAAAAACAAATATAAAATATGCCGGAAAACAGGTATTTCTTGCAGACTGATCAGCATTTCAACACCGGTCGTTGTTTCCTCTGCTTTTCGCAGAAAACCGCCAATCAAATCTCGAGAAAACGAGGTACCCGATTCCAGTTCCTTCTCCAGTTGGATGGCATTGATGGGAACATCACCCACCTCAGGACATTCTCGCTCGATCAATTTTGCTATCTGCTCATCGCTCTCGTAGTAACGCAGAAACCGTGGCCCTTGCCACCAGTAAGTTCCGATCCCCAGAACACCAGCGAGCGCCCAGAATGGCACCCGCAACATCGCAAGCCACGGCAACCAACTGGTCATTAATGCTCCCACTCCCAGGTACACTATAACGATCCCCAATGCGGCAAAAATCCCATTCCAATGGTTCAGCGCTGCCGCCCTTTTACGTACCTCATCGATTGTACGATGGAGGTTCTGGACTTTTTTCTTTTCGTAATCGGACACAGAACTGTGACCCTGTCTTCATGAAATAACATAGAAAAGATCTATTGTTATTCTAGCCCATTCCCGACACGCGGTCAATATTTCCACGCAGGGAGGTCTAAACAACACCGCAAGTCCCCGGACGGACAAACGAACCCGAAACGGAAAAGATAAGGCAAAAGCAGAGACCACAAGCGTAACGGTTACCGCTACTTATTGACCTGCAACCACTTCTTCAGAGGTGCAAGCTTTCCAGCGATGGCTTCGTGGCTATAGGCCTCCCCGGTCAGCCGAACAAGAGGTTCGGTTCCCGACGGGCGAACGGCAAACCACCAGTCTTCGAAATCCACACGAACACCGTTAGAATCCCGGATATCGGCCGTCGTACAATTACGGATAATCTCCCCGTTATGCTCGCACATAATCTCCAGCGGTTCAGGTGCACCATGTAAAAAACGTTCGGCAGCGGATCTACAGACCTCTGTTGATTTCTTCCTCTCGTCGAAAGGGAATTCCGGCTCGGACACGGGACGTTTCCACTTTGCCGCTAATTCTCGCAAGACAGGTTTCAAACGTCTTCTGGCGAGCAAATGAAACAGGTTGAGGCTGGTCAGAATGGAGCTCTCACAATTGGAAAGACTTCGATAGAAGTAGTGTCCCGATTCTTCACCAGCGAAATCGATATCCGCTCTGTCGTTCATTATACGTTTAACCTTCGCGTGTCCCACCGGCACAATTGCCGGCTCCATCCCGCGATTTCGCATCCACTCCAGAACGTTTCGGCTGGTGGTCATACTGACCGCACAGCAAGCGTTTTTATCTTTGCCGAATAAGTATTCGATAAGGAGAGCAATCATACCACTGCCATCGACGATTTTACCATCATCAGTCACGGCCACCGTTCTGTCAGCGTCTCCATCGTAAGCAAGTCCCAGATTGGCATTTTCCGAATTAACTTTATCTTTGAGCAGTTTCAAATTTTTTCGTTTGGCAGGATTGGGCGCATGAGAAGGGAATCGTCCGTCCGGTTCAAAGTTTAACCGCAGTGGCCTGATACCGGTGGCTTCCGAAAGCCGATCCCAGAGGATACCACCCGTTCCGTTCGCCGGGTCAATTGCAATTTTCATCCCCTTTGTCTCCGGTATCCCGGCTATCTCCACAGCAAAATCCACGTACTCTTTCCGGAGGGAGTAATCAGCTTCTCGCGCTACGGGGCAGATCTGCGGTGGAGTTGCCTGTGCCATCCACTTTTTGACATCCTTTAGCCCACTCTCGCATGTCACCGGCAGTGCATTTTCATCAACGATCTTGAATCCGTTGTCGCGAGGTGGATTGTGGCTGGCGGTAACCATGACGGCGTGATCGAAATGTTTTTCCGCGGTGACGGCATAATACGTCAGTTCGGCGGGACATATTCCCAGCGATGCAATCTTGCCTCCGGCTTGTTCCACCCCTGCGGCAAGGGAAGCACTGAGACTCGGCGAGCTCAGACGGCTATCACGCCCGATAACAACATTTTCTGCCCCTATGATCTCTCCGATGGCCTGTCCCAGCAGATACGCAAATTTCTCATCAATTTCGTCCGGGTATTCGCCGCGAATATCATTGGTTTTAAATACCTGTTCAACAATCTTCAAAATAACCTCTTTTGGATTATGTTCACAGTCGAGCGGGAGGAATAAGGTATGGGACTGGAACGATATCCACTGGAACGTGGTTGGTGCACTTAAACTTCCCCGCGTTTATCGGGCCGGACCTGTGTTTCACATAACAGGATCGTAGAAGAGTTCCTTCAGCTTCTCCGTGGTAGCCTCAATTTGTTCTTCGGTCAACCCCGGATCGGGTATTCGCACCGTTTCATCGGTCCCCGTCCGGCGGAATACAAGCACTTCTTCTCCGCTTTTTTGATCGGACTCAACCGATTTGAACTTCAGCGTTTTACGGCGCGCCAGGAACAGGGCCAGGACAAAACGCATTTCCTGCCGGTTCGGGGAGTTGGAATTGTCCAATTTTTCGAAGAATTCCAGGACAGCTTCCGTTTCGATCCGCGGGGGTCCGGTCTCTTTGGGACATCGTGTTTTCCAGAACGAAAACCCATTTTCTTTATCTGCGCTGTCCCAGCACTTTTTGCAGAAATCACGTCGGCTGAAAGTGTCACCCTCTTCAAAAAGGAGGGAAAAGTAGACTTCTCCCGGCTGGAATTCTTTCTCGCAACCGTAACACCCGACCCGGGTTTTGGTCACCGCATAGCCATCCGACATTGTCTTACCTCATTTGGAGAGATATTCAGTAACGGTCGAAGCGACCTTTGCGCGGCAGCTTTTTGTAACATCGATAAGTTCTTCGACCTCAGGAGAAACCTCATCGGCCACCGAATCATCTTTGATGTATTTCAGGTTAACATCGACGTTAAATCGTGCTGCCGCACATGCCGCTTCGGAGAGGACAGCGCTTACGGCCACGTCCGTGAGCAGGTTCCGATTGGCAATCTCAACCAGATGAGCAGATGTTTCTGAGACGGTCCGGCATTGCCTCATGATATTGAGGGGCACTTTCATGGCCTCATTCAGAGCAGCCTGGATCGCTTCCCGGCGCTCCTGTTTTTGCTTCTCTC
>JAGXLK010000456.1 GCA_018334735.1 Planctomycetota bacterium
TATGTCGACAAAGAGAGCTTTTCTCATCTCAACGATCTTTTCTGCTGGTATACTGGTAACCATCGCCGCGATCGGGGCGGTAACGGCCGCCGCGGGGCGGATGATGGGAGACGTGGGAGCGTGGGGGAACTACCTGGTGTCGATCATATTCTTCGTGGTGGGCCTTCACCTGCTCGGCGTCATCCCCATGCCGTGGTCGGGGCCGGGGCAGGTGGGCATGAAGCGCAAAGGCATGCTGGCGGCGCTCGTCCTGGGGCTGGTCTTCGGCATAGCCCTCGGCCCATGCACTTTCGCCTACATGGCGCCCATGCTGGGGGTGGTCTTCCACACGGGCGGCACAAATCCGGTATTCGGCGGCCTCTTGCTTCTGCTCTATGGGGTGGGGCACTGCTCGGTAATCTTGGCGGCCGGCACCTCGACGGGGTTGGTCCAGCGCTACCTGAACTGGAACGAGCGCTCCAGGGGCACGGTAATTGTGAAGAAGGTGTGCGGCATTCTGGTTATCTTCGGCGGTCTGTATCTGCTGTATACTGCATGAAGGTGAAGATTTGCGTTTCCCCTCATCCCTTCCACCCGTGCTTCCTTCTTGACGACGCAATTACAGCAGCTTATACTTCGTTATATGACGAAATATCAAAAACAACATGATGCTTCCGATCTCGTGCAGGTGGCGAAAGCTCTTGCTCACAGGAGCCGTATACGTGTTCTCTATGCCCTCAAGGGCCGCGAGCTGTGCGTGTGTCAGATTGTGGAGTTGCTCCAGCTGGCCCCCTCCACGGTATCGAAACACATGAGTATCCTGCGAAAGGCCGGGCTGGTGGCCAGCCGAAAACGGGGGCGATGGGTCTATTATCGGCTGCCTGACGGGGCGGAATCGGCCGCCGTCAGCGAGGCCATTGAGTGGGCGACGAAACACATGTGTGATACCCGGCAGGGGGCGGATGACAGAGACCGGTTGGAACAGATACTCGATACCGATCCGGAGGAATTATGCAAGATGCAGAACGAAAACTGAAGGTTCTGTTTCTGTGCACGGGAAACTCCTGCCGCAGCCAGATGGCGGAGGGGTGGGCCCGTCACCTCAAAGGCGACCGGATCGAGCCTTACTCGGCCGGTGTGGAGACCCACGGGCTGAACCCCAACGCCGTGAAAGTGATGGAGGAGGCGGGGGTTGATATCTCCGGACACCGCTCGAAACACGTGGATGAACTGAAAGGTGTGGAATTCGACTGCGTGGTGACCGTCTGCGATCATGCCCGCGAGGCATGCCCGTTGTTTCCCGGAGACGCCACGGTGGTGCATAAGGGTTTTGAGGATCCGCCCCGGCTGGCGGAAAAGGCGGATACCGAGGAGGAAAAACTGGAATGCTACCGGGAGGTGCGCGATCAGATCCGGCGTTATGTCGAAAAAATGCCTGGCTGTTTGTACGGGGAGGAAGAGTAATGTCTCATTTCGAGGAACAGGTAAAAAATACGGTTCAAAAGAGATACGCGGACATAGCCCGTCGCAACAGCGGAACAAGCTGCTGCGAAGACACAGGTTCATGCTGCAGCGAGGATGCCGGTCAAGCCGACAGCAGATCAACGCGGCTCGGCTACTCTCTCTCGGAGTTGAAAGATCTTCCCTCAGGAGCCGATATGGGGCTTGGATCGGGTCATCCTGTAGCTCATGCGAGTTTAGAGGACGGAGAGACTGTACTCGATCTGGGTTCGGGTGGCGGCATAGACTGTTTTCTTGCCGCACGGCAGGTCGGCGATACGGGCAGGGTCCTGGGGGTGGACATGACCCCCGAGATGGTTGAGAAAGCAACCCGGAATGCCCAAACCGGCGGGTTTGATAATGTTGAGTTCATTTCAGGTGATATAGAGAATCTGCCGATTACCGATGGTGCGGTTGACGTCGTGATATCGAACTGTGTGATCAACCTGTCGCCCGAGAAGAAAACCGTTTATGAGGAAACATACCGCGTTCTCAAACCGGGTGGCAGAATGGTTATTTCCGACATAGTGGCATCAGAGGAGATGCCGGAGGAGATAAAAAATAACCCGAACATGCTGTGTGGCTGCGTGGGGGGAGCCGCACCGATGGGAAAAATCAAAATGTGGCTGACTGGAATCGGGTTCGACGATATAGCAGTGGAGCCGGACATGAATACCAGAAGGGATTATGAACAATGGGTCCCCGGGGCTGAAGGATACGTCGTATCGGCAATAATCAGGGCTCTTAAACCCTGACGGAGACCGCAAAGAAGCGGGTGATCAGTGATCGGTTGAAAGGGCACCGTAATCGCTCTATCGCTTATACCCTTTTGATCCCAAGGAGCCCCACAGGTCGCCCCAGCGTTACCGTGTCCTGTTGTCAGGACACCAATTCCAGAAGCACGAAAGCATGTTACTCAAACGGAGGTTGTAGAAATGACTGAGCAGGAACAAACGAAAAGGAATGTGATGATGCGCTTGATGACAAAACCAAAGAACTTATCGCAATCGGAGCATCGGTAACCGACCGATATGATGGCGTCAAGGTTGTAGTAATCGACCTGTCTGGTCACTTTTCGGCCACCCTCCGTTTGAACTGTTGCATTTTTTGCAACAGTTGCCTCTCGCTCCCACTCACCCTCCTGGAATACGTTACGTAGATGCCGGGAGATAACGGGGTTATCCCGGCCAAACAGGTTCGGCTCATCGCTACGAGATAGATATTCGGGGGGATGTGTTTCTTTTTATTCTCACACGGAGAGCACGGGGGCACGGAGGAGGGCAAACAGCATTACGGCAACGGCTTATTTCTACCACGAAGGACACGAAGAGCATGAAGAACGGCCGGCGTCGGTGATGGCCCATCTTCGTCGCTAACTTTCTCGCGCACTTTGTCGGCCGTTCGCTGTTGCCTTACCTTGCCCTGTGATCTGTGTTTCCTTGTGATGGAACACGCCGTTACGCTGTCATGCCGTTTAATCCCAACAAAGTGCCGTTCTCCTGCTGTTCTCCGTGCTCTCTGTGTGCTCTGTGGTGAAAATAAGTCGTTCCGGCGCTAATCTGTCGCTGGCCTCTGACTTCTGATGTCTGCCCTCTGACGTCTGACCTCTGACCTCTCTCCCCTGTCCTCTGGCCGTCCCGCCGTCGCTGCCTTCTGACCTGTGGCTCTCCCGTCGTTGACCAGCACCCCGCAACCAACAACTTCCCATGCTTAGCGCCGTTTATCAGGGGGGAAAACGCGTCTAACGCCATATACGACCCCCTGTTTTGTCGTATCTCATTGCCAATACTGTATTTGTTATGGTCCGACCCCTATACCTCATCCCTTTCATTTTTGATCACCGCTGCTATCCGTCCGGGAAAAATGCCATGTCACGGAGGTGGACAACGGTTGTCAATCACAAGTCAAAAGTATTCCAACACATCCAAAATACGCCGATATCGCATTAGCGACTCAGAAAGCAGTTTTGCGAAGTATCTGGGCCAATTCTGCTCAACAAAACGCAATATCGCCTTTTCCGACTTAAGAGTCCAAGAAACGAGCTCCTTGCACGAACTGGGTTTCCTGTGGTTGGTGGACTCAAACTTTGAAACCAGCCAAGTGGCCAGGCTGCGATCCTGCACGCCTAATGACATCGCCCATATCAGTTCTTCAGATGGCACACCATACTGTAGTCTGTGGGGTATCAGTCCTGCCCAGTCGGGCACTGAGTTCTCCTGATCCCC
>JAGXLK010000457.1 GCA_018334735.1 Planctomycetota bacterium
CAAAGACAGCGTTTCTGAAACCATGGGGCAGGACAAGGTTGAGTGGCTTATCGACCAGGAGATGTCACATATCGACGAATTGCGATCTTTATTCCAAAAATTGGCGTGAAATGTATGGGCAGAATCATCTGCAAACCGGACAAGTTTTTTACTGCCCGTCTCAGAAAACTCAGGGGAGTGGTTCTCCGACTTCCAGACATTGGTACGGAGACTATTGCATCGGTTGGTACAGCGGGGATGACATCTGGTGGGGCGGACAGTGCGGCTTGCGTTTGAAAAGACAGGACGGAAGTATTTACACGCCCGAAGGGGGAGGCTGGAATATAGGGTGTGCCTCCGATCCTCCTTATTATCCGTTTACTTTCGCTCCCAGCCTCAGAAAGTACAAGACTGAGTGGGTGTACGGCCCTTCCTGGGCCGCACGAACCCACGGGGCCCGTATATTTCTGGCAGATGTTGTGACCCGTGGCGAAGCTCTGAACGGCATTAATCCTCATGATGGTATAGCCAATATCACTTTGCTTGACGGGCACGTCGAAAGCCAACAGGAGGCTTTTGCTGATTGGATGATGGCATGGAATAATTCCTATTGCAACGAAAAACCTCACCACGAATACGGACAGGATTGGTGGGCTTATATGACGAATCTTGTCAAGCAGTGAAGTTCCTTACCGCCCCTCCAGTCGCTGATGTCTCTTTCGGGCCGTGACAGACCGAAGAATAGAGATACGTGCCTTTCTTCCATGAAAGCTCGTCTCTATATCGCATTCACCCACACTGGCGATGACCAGGCCATTCCACCGTCTGTCTGGCGCACTCGGACATAATAAGCGGTGTTTCCGGCAGGCGCTGCTTCGTCATATGCTCCAGTAAATTCCTCAATCTGATTGGCCTGATCACCGCCAGCCAAAAGATGCACGGGGCTGGTATTGCGGAAAACTTCGATCCGGTCGAGCAACCCATCCAGAACGGCGTGAACCTCCATCCGAAGCGTTTCCCCCGCTTCCACGGTAATTTCTTCTCCCGTCAGCGCGCCGTTGAGTCTCACGTCGAGTATTATCCGAGGTCCATTTGTAGCATAGACCCGCCGTGAGAAAAACGCCTTCCAGAGGGATTCCCGCGTCAGTTCTTTCGCGTAAACCCCGACGAGACCACTGTGCGAGGAGAAAAAGCGGTCCCGGGCGGTGGTATGGCTGTCGCCGATCGCCCCTCGATGGTCGTCGCTGCCGCCGATGAAACCAAAACGCAGGCCGCGTCGGATCGCTTCTTGCGCCACGTGTTCGTAGTTGCGATGGCAAGAATGCATCTCGAAAATCGGCATACAACCGGGATCGTAGAAATCAAAATTGCACTGCCGCCCACCGCAGTGGGGGACAACCATGAATTGTCTGCCCTGGAGTTCCTCAATTGTTTCCCTTAAGTCACGCGTCTTGTCCACCGCGCCTTCGGCCGGATCCCATTCGGGATATCCAGCGACGGGAGCGTTGTAGACAAGGGGCCCTTCATCATCGAGAAAATAGATGTTGTTGTCGCCGCCGCGTTCATGTGCTCCTGACCATTCATAGCCGAGGAAGGTTACAAAATCGCCGGGCTGATGGGCCGCGCGGGTTGCTTCCTTGACCTGGTCCCAGTTCTCGGGTGTGAGTTCGAAGTCGTGGCTTGTGACCGCGGCGAAATCGAGTCCCGCAGCATCCCGAGCGTATCTGTAGAGTTCCCGAGGCATATTGGTGCCGTCGCACAGACGCGATTGGGCGTGAATTTCGCCCCAGAAAAGCCGATAACCCTCGATCGGCGAAGGACCAAATGGATTGGACTGTTCATAAAACGCCCCATCCGAGGTGCTGGCATAAAGGCGGTGGTAGGATTGATCGTGCGGAATGTCGATCTTTGTTGAATGTGCACCTTCCAGGTTAACGTTTTCGAGTTTTTGCGATCCATCGAGCGTCAGCAGGGTCGAATCGGGACCGACGCCGGCGATGTTGCCATAGCGGTCTTCTGGTTTCAGGATCAATTCACGTTGACCATCGTCGCGCGTAGCGTTTCGGGCAAAACACTTGATGCCTGTGGCAACATTGCCGACGATTTTAAAACCGGGGCATTGTTTGGACGGGAGTACTTCCCAGTCATCATTGCCGGCAGGATCAATGCCCAGGCGGAACCGGAAGTTAGTTTCGGTGAAACTCTGGCAGCGGTATCCCGGTGAACCGTGGCTCGGATTCCCGAGATGAATCAGGATTTCGGTTCCGGCCGGGATTGTTCCCTCATCAAGAATCAGGTCAATTCCTCGATTCCATGGATGGCGTCCCCAGCCCGGATTTTCTGTGTTCACTTTAAAGGATGCTGAGGCATCGCTGTCGATAGTGATGTAATTTTCGCTTTCCGGGTCATCGGTTTGAGGATCTCCGATATCCGAAAAATGCCGGGCGGCAACGACGATACGTCCGCCGGTTTGTATTGTTTGTGCGGGCGTAACGAAAAGTTTGGCCCGGAAAAGTTGATTTGCTCTGAGCTGTACGGGACCTTCGTATTCGAGTTTCGATTTCACTGTGTTCCCTTCCACAGATTGGAAGCGTTAAAATGGGAGGTCGCGACTTTAGTGCAGGACTTGAAGATATGCAACATGACGGACTCTTATCGGTTTTTACTGCCCACGTGCTATCTTTGTCCTGAGCAAGCGGAGAGATTCGGATCCAAAGACCTTTCTTATTATATTTTCAATCCCCGCGTCCAGGTCCCCGGACGAAGCACGCTCGGAGTTGCAGGGGAAATGCATCGCCTCGGGCTGGACCGACAGAATCGGCGGGTCGTTCGAAGTAAGCATCAGTGGCCATAGGACGCAGTCGCGGGGTTTATAATCTTCGGGTTCATGTCCATTTCGCAACGCAGCTGCGTGGAGCGAACACAGGAACTCGTTTTTCTCTCCCCGGAAGGCAAAAACGCAGAGTTCGGTTTCATCTTTTCGTATGGCAAACAGATCTGCGTTGAGTTCTTTGAAAAGGTCGGCGGATGTTCCGTTTCTTTTCAGACGAGGCGCAAACTGAGCGGCATCTTCAAGATGGTCCAGTATGCGGGAACGTTCCGCCTTGCTTATCCACGCGTCGTAAAAACGGCAGCAACTCCCCGACGCGCGGCAAAGCAAAGGATCACACCGGTGCGTGATCCCGAGAACGGCGGGGAGATCGACCACATATCCTCTGATTTGGATTTCCGTTCGATCCATCCGCTACTGGTCCTCCAGAAAGACGCCGATATCCGGTGGCGGGAAACCCGGCACGGCGGCCTGTATCTTGCCGTGATCGTCTCTCAAATTTCGTCCCACGCTGTAAACAATAGTTCCGTTGTGTCGTCTGCGTAATTGGTAAGGCTCTCCATTGAAAGGATCAATGGGAATTTTGTCGAGATATTTCTGTTTCAAGCAGTCAAGAGTGGTGATTGTTTTCTCATTCTCGTCCCCGTGCCGGCGCAGAGCAATCCCGATTCCAACAGCTCCTGTCAGAGCACGGCACGAGGTAAAGCGAACGGCAACGGTGAAATAATCCGGCAGGAAACGAATGGGATCGGGAGCAAGATGTTGAGCTATCTGGCCCCAGCCACGGGCCGTGCGCACTCTTTGTAACTCAAACTGCAGTTCTTCCATGCTGGCGAGCAAATCTCGGTTTTTGTAACGGGCGAGGGCCTCGGCTCT
>JAGXLK010000458.1 GCA_018334735.1 Planctomycetota bacterium
GAGGGTAATTCTCATTAAATGGCAGCTGGCTGGCAATCGACGCCCACGCGCTTGTCGCCCCGTTGGAGCTGTGAAACCGCACGATGTCGAAGGGAATGGGAGAGGAGTTCAAATCATCCGAACGATATCTCAAAAACTCGAGCGGGATCTCCACATCCGCTACCCATTCGTTTTGGCCCGGTTTCACATCAACACTGATCGGGTTCTCTTCCTTTCTCCTCCAATTTTTCGCGACAAAGGCATCGCCCGTCAGTTTCATTCCGACCTGAACGACATCCTGATCTGCTGCAATGAAATTCAGCGAAACAAAATCGGTTTCCCAAAAATCACCGGTCTGGTTTTCGGGAAGCCACGTCTCGAGGTCTTGCAAAACCGGCTCTTCCATAACGAGATGAAATAGAAGATTTTCGCCGTTCAATTTGATATCGCATGTAGTATTGAAGTCCGCTTCGCCGGGACGATTTCCCGGGAAATAGGTTCCCTGATAAATGTGCGCGCCGATCGTCTTGAATTTGTCGACGGTTGCGGCTTTCTCGTCTCCGCTGAGAATCGCGGTTCGCTCTTTATCGGCGTATCGCACAAGTGCGTAGTTGGGATGCACGGCATTGACTCCTGCGTTCAGATTTTCTCGCATTCATAGGTAAGCCCGATTTCCTCACGCCACATATCCAGCACACGGATGTTGCCGAGAGTATCGTCCCAGCTCATCTCGGGTGCCTGCCGGTCCGGGATATGCTCTGCCACGACATCGACCTCGTAAGTATAGAGATCTTTCGGCGCTTCCACGGCGATCTCCCGCGGTTCTTCTTCGGCATACTGATGAAGCATCATCCGCACAGGATCCCGGTTATGTCGCGAAGGAGTCCATGGATTATAAACATTCAGGTAGCCTTCGGTTCCATAAATTTTCAGACTATTGCCATCTGGCAGGCTCAACCGAACGCCTGTGGTGAGTTCCGCCACGATGTCGTTCGGGAATTTCAGCAACGCGCTCGCCCATTCATCGACCCCCGTTTCACCCAGGTGGGCGCACCCGTTGACTTCAATCGGTTCAGCAAAACCATCGCCGGCAGCGGCCCCTGCAACGAGACGCGAACCACTGACGGGATAGCAACCCACGTCGAGAATCCCACCTCCTCCCAGTTCCGGATTCAGAGTTCGCGATTTGGGATCACCACCGCTGCGGAAACTGAATGCGGCTCGTATCAACTGCACCCTTCCCAGGACGCCGTCCGCCACAATTTCTCTAATCCGTTTTGTCTGAGGATGGCAACGATACATAAAAGCTTCCATCAGAAAAACGTCATTTTCCCGGGCGGCATCGAACATCAACTGTGCTTCCGCCTGGTTCATTCCGATGGGTTTTTCGACAAGGATGTGTTTCCCGGCCCGGGCAGCAGCCATGGTCCACTCAGCGTGGAATGGATGCGGAAGAGCTACATACACAGCTTCCACGTCATCATCGCCCAGCAGCTTCTCATAACCTTCGTAGCGGCGCGGGATTTCATACTCCTCTGCGAAATCATCCGCTGTTTTGCTGCCGCGGCTGCCGACAGCCAGGACTTCCCCCGTCGTGGATTCCGCAATCGCATCGGCAAGTTCGCTGGCAATGGTACCGGTGCCGATGATTCCCCATTGCAACTTGTCACTCATTGTGCATTCTCCTCATCATTCCTCAACTTGATAAAACGCGCTTTCCGGCGCGCAATCAAGGCCAATTTTGTTTTTTTGTCCTTTTCCACTTACGCCACAGTGTGTTCCATCAAGAGCAGGGTCCACGTAACAACGGAACCATTTGTCCAACCGACCACGCATCTCCTCCACGCGGTCGTTCTGCTCCGGCTCTTCTACAAGGTTATTTCGCTCGTCGGGATCATTGACCAGATCGTAGAGCTCGTGAGGACCGTAGGGATAGCGGTGGATGTACTTCCAGTCGCGCGTTCTGATCATACGAACCGGCCCATACTCGTCGTACACAACGACCTCGTCCCGAACACCATCGCGTTCGCCTTCCCACACCGGCGCATAACTCTCGCCCGGCAGTTTATCTCCTTCAACCGCAGGAAGATTGAGATAATCCAGCAGTGTTGGCATGAAATCATACTGACTCATCATCGCCCCGGCAACTTCACCCTCCGGAATATGGTTCGGGTGGCTAACGACGAACGGGACTTTTACAGAATTCTCATACATGTTCATGGGATATGTTCCGTTCCCTTTTCCCCAGAATCCATGGTGCCCGCAGGAAAAACCATTATCGGCGCTGAAAACAACAAGTGTATTGTCACGGATTCCGAGTTCCTCCAGTTTATCCAGAACCCGGCCGACCCCGATGTCAAGTCCCGTTACCGCACCAAAATAACCCTTCAGGGATTCTCTGTTCCCGAGATTGCCATAAGCCAATCCGCGGGCCCACGGATGCATTGCCTCTTGCGGGCAACTTTTAAACGGGCAATCGTCGTACTGTTCTGTCAGCTCTTCCGGATGCCCGGTCCACGGGCTGTGAGGAGCGTTGTAGTTGAGGCTGAGGTAGAAAGGACCATCCTCCCAGGTTTGTTCGATGAACTGAATCCCGTAATCTGTGATCCTATCGGTGAGGTATCCGGGAAACTCCTGGACTTCGCCTTCCCATATCATTTCCGCATCTTGATAACGGCTTCCCCCCTGGGGCATACAGTACCAGTAGCTGAATCCATGCTGAGGAGTAAGGCTGTCGCCCAGATGCCACTTGCCGCTCAGACCGACGGTGTAATCGTTCTCCGCAAGAACGTCAGTATAGCAGGTGCAGTCTTCTATATACCGGACAGGATCCGGCGGCATATTTCTTTCCCGAATCCAGTCGTGAACACCGTGCGCGCTCGGAATACGGCCGGTCATGAGGCTCGCCCGCGCCGGCGAACAAACGGGCGAGCTACAGAAGAAATTCTCGAACTGCACCCCTTGATTGGCAAGTCGGTCGATATTGGGCGTGCGAATTTCGGGGTTCCCGCAGCAACCCGCCGCCCAAGGTCCCTGGTCATCCGTCAGAACAAATATCACATTAGGTCTTTCAGTGGCCATTTTCTAACCTTACCGAAAATCATTATGAAAGATTTCATCTCCGGTCGAAGCCTCGTATCATAGGCGTTGATACCCGCCCGTGCAAGAGTTCCTTATTTTTTAGCCGGTCCCGGCAGACCGGGCAAAGAACGTAACCTTCGGTATCACACGGCTTAGCCCGGATTTTTGGATAAATTCTTGTTGTAAATTACTACATCTAAACAGCATGGTGGCGGAGATCGGATAGATTCCTTTCCCTGCCGTCAGGCTCAGCACCCGGAAGACTGATGGCGGACTTGGGTGCCTGGAGAGTCTCAAGCTAAACGATAGATATTTCCGAAACAGCCAAATCGGGAATAATCTCAGTGCCTGGTTAGACCCCGGCGTCCACGCCCCCCTGCAACCATAGGCCGCTCCAGATTGGCTGACCGATAAAGACGGAGTAAACCTCACATGTGTGACTGGCAGACGAACTAAGCCCCAGGTGCAGCGCGGTTCCTCAAGTCCAACACAGAGGTTTTCATTGGGATGAGCTACTGCGGCAAGGAGAGATAATTGGCTTATCCGAACCCGCTGCCCAATACTGACAAAAAACCCTCATAAGCCAGGCCCGTCGACGATTCATTCACCCAGCAGAGTGTCAAG
>JAGXLK010000459.1 GCA_018334735.1 Planctomycetota bacterium
TTTAAAATAGGGGGCCCGCTCCGAACAGAGCCGGGCGCAAATTCCTCAAGTTTCCTTCGGAAAACTCTTTGAAGATTGTTGTAATATAAACCTCATGTCTGGTGTCAATCATTCTGTAAACCTGCAACCCCGCTTGTCGACCGCGCATCCTGCAGCCTCGAGTTCAGCTGAGTCCGCTCAGGCGGACGAAGGGGGACTTGAGGCGGACAAATGCCGGAAAATGCCAGGTAGCTGTCGGTCCGCATCGCCGAGGCGGACCTGCCGTTGGTTGTTTTGCTATTTTGCTCTGAAACCCGCAGGCTTCTGCACCGCGTTCTGAACTCCAGCCTCCGGCTGAAGTCCAGTCCGCTCGCGGCTCCGCCCGCTTACAAATCCGCCGGGCTTGCCCGCCTCAGGCATACTTGAGGCGGGCGAACACTCACCCCGATGGGGTGAAAAACCGGTTCTTGAGGCTAAACCAGCTTCTCAACGGCTCTCAGACCCGGATTTTGGGGTAAAAACTTTTTCTGGCTATGCTAACTCGCGACTGTGGCAGTATTTCTGATCAACGCAAATGGCTCAAACCCGCTTAAGCCCCATGGGCGGTCAGTCATCTTCCGCGAGCCAGGCTTCGATCCTGGTTTCATCATCGTCGGTCCAGGGCATGATGTCTTCGATGCAGAGGCGGTCGTATCCGCTGTAGATCCTTGCCATCGTGTCCCGGTAGGTGCCGGCTGCCAGCTGCTGTTCGCGCCACTGCTGGAAACTTTCCCGATCGTACTGTCGCGCGCGGGAGTGGATCGTGTCGGGATCAAAGTTTTCCGTAAGGATTGTATCCAGCTCATTGACGATGTCGGGATTCTCGGAGGCGACGTTTTGCGTTTCCCATGGATCCTTCTCAAGGTTGAAAAGCTGTGGTTCGTAGCCGACGTATTTGATGTATTTCCAGGGACCTCTGCGGAGCATGTACATCCCCGTGCAACAGCGGTCGCCGTTGTACTCGCTGAACACCCAGTCGCGACGGTCGGATGTTCCTCCGGTGAGGAGGGAGATCAAAGACTGTCCGTCCAGAGAGTCGGCAAAACTGCCCCCGCGGGCAACGTCTCCGTATTCGAGACCCGCCATGTCCAGGAAGGTGGGGTAAAGATCGATCAGGGAAACCGGTGTCTCTATTTCACTGCCCGAGCAGACATCCGGTCCGGTCACGATGAGTGGTTCGTGGACGGACGATTCATACATGGTGCGTTTGAGGACCTGGTTTTGTTCCCCTGCCATTTCTCCGTGATCGCTGGAGAAAATCACATAGGTTGAATCGTTGAGACCCAGATCTCCAAGCGTCTGAAGCACTCGTCCGACCATGTCATCGAGCGCGGCGATCATAGCGAAATAAATGTGGCGCATTTCGCGGACGAGCGCTTCAGAGAATTTTCGGTCGCAGTTTTTGGTGATCCGCTGATATAGATCGACAGGATGGTCGGATTCTTTGACATCTTCCAACCCCGGTGGGATCTCGATCTTGTCGGCGTCGATACGGTCCATGTGTTTTTTGAGCGCACTGAATGCGGGGTGGACGAGACCGGTGGTCAGGTAGAGCATGAAGGGGCGGTCGGAATCGGCCGATTCTCGCAGCCAGTCGATGGCGCGGTAGGTGTTCTGCCAGTCCCAGCCGTTGAGATCTTCATCTTCCGTGACCTGCGGCATGGGAGTGCGCGAGATGGGGCGGTGGATACGGGCTGTGCGAGTCCAGGAGCCCACGCGATCGCGGATGGAGTGTTTGCCATAGGTGTAATCGAGAGGTCCGAACGCCGCGGTCCGGTATCCGGCGTTTTCGAATGCCGTGCGGAACGTCGGCACGTCCTTGCCAATCCCCTCGTGGTTGTTCCAGCAGTCATAGTGGTGAGGGTACTTGCCGGTCCACATGCTGGCCCGCGAGGGGTTGCAGACGGGGCAGTTGCTGTAGGCGTTGGTGAAGAGTGTGCCGCGCCGCGCGAGCGAATCGAGGTTGGGGGTTGCGTTGTGCATGGGGGCGTGGCCCATGCAGCCCATTTTGCGTCCGTCCATGCTCTCGGCGTGGATAAAGACAATATTTGGGGAGTTTTTTGAACCCATCTGCAAATCTCCGTAGTTTTGGTTGGCAAGGACCGGAAAGGATAGCCGGGCGGGGGTGCCGTTTCAATCGTAACCGATCACAGAAATATACCGTGGCATCATAGACAATTGTTGCTTTCTCGTAGGAAAGCAATTTGCGGTAGCCGCCATGTGGTGGAATAAAGCTGTCTGCCATGCGAAATACCCGAAAAACCCTGAAAGGGACCAAAGAGACGTAAGGGACTCAAGGGACATATCTTTTTAAACAGAATACTGTTACTTTGCGAGTGTCCCTTCTGTCCCTTCCGTCCCTGAACGCCCTTCACCCCGATTTGACAACCACAGGTAGTGTTTCGCTAAAATAAGTCCGTCAGAAACAACACACACTTCTCTGGAAGTTGCGTTTTTGGGAGCCGTTGCTACAACGCTGTTTCTGCCTGAGGCGACCGATAGCCGCCTCCGGGATCCCATCAGGCTTTTTCTGAGGATATTGATTATGGGAACAGTATTGATTGCCGTAGGATCTTTTGTCTTTTACCTGATGGCTTATCACACGTACGGCCGCTGGCTGGCGCGGAAGATTTTTGATCTCAACGATGAGGCAGTGACTCCGGCCCGGGAACGGGAGGACGGGGTGGATTTTGTCCCCTCCCGCAAGGAAGTCGTTTTTGGCCACCATTTTACATCTATCGCGGGGACCGGGCCCATCGTCGGCCCGGCGATCGCCGTTATCTGGGGATGGTTGCCGGCGCTTATCTGGGTTCTTGTGGGGTCAGTTGTGATGGGGGCGGTGCATGATTTCGGGGCCGTCGTTATGAGTTTGAGAAACCGTGGCGTCTCGATCGCCGACCTGACCGGCGAGGTGGTGTGTGAACGGGCGAAAGCTCTGTTGCTGATCGTTGTGTTTTTTGAACTTCTGATTGTTGTGGCCATATTCGCGCTTGTGATCGCAAGCATTTTCTCGATTTATCCGCAGTCCGTTATCCCGGTGTGGTGTGAGATACCCATTGCGATGGTGCTGGGGGTTGTAATTGGGCGTGCCAAAAGTAGCAAAGGTGTATGGGCCGCTTCGATTGTAGCGATAGTGGTGATGTATTTCACGGTCTGGATAGGGTGGAAGTACCACGTCATAATGCCTCCCATGATGGGGTTTCCGCCGACTTTTGTCTGGTCAATTATTCTGTTTGTCTACGCGTTTATTGCATCAGTTTTGCCCGTGCAGAGATTATTGCAGCCCCGTGATTTCATCAACAGTCACCAGCTGTTCATCGCGATGGGCCTTCTGTTCCTCGGGATTTTTGCGGCTCATCCGGTGTTGACGGCGCCGCCGGTGCAGCAAGGCGTGCAAAACGCACCTCCATTCTTTCCATTTTTGTTCATTACGATTGCCTGTGGGGCGATCAGTGGTTTTCACGCTCTTGTGGGTTCGGGAACGAGTTCCAAACAGATCTCCGCCGAGAGCCACGCCCAGCTGATCGGTTACGGTTCGATGCTGACCGAGGGTATGCTGGCGGTCCTGGTCATTCTGGCAGTTGGGGCCGGAATGTCGATTTCATACCACGGAAATATCAGCCTCAGAGCGACCGATGTGGCAAAAATTGAGGATGAAGCCAGG
>JAGXLK010000460.1 GCA_018334735.1 Planctomycetota bacterium
TTTGTTCGCTGATCCATTCTTCCCAGCATCGTTCACGCAGTATTCGGGCCCGGGTTTCGTCCAGAACTTCGAAATTAGGGTCGATCCCGGCTTCCACCGGGCGAGCGCGCAGCAGGTTGGCGCAAAAAGAATGGATTGTCGATATCCGTGCTTGATCAATTTCCTCAACGGCAAGGTGGAGTCGGTGGTGCTCTCTATCGGTGAGGTCTTCTTTGGCGAGCTCTTCTATAAGCCTTGTCCTGAGCCGAAACTCCATTTCAGCCGCTGCTTTTTCTGTGAATGTAATTGCTGCGGCGTGTTTCAGTCGGAACTGCCCGCTCCGGACACCGTTAAGAACTCTTTGCACAAGAAGCGTTGTTTTCCCGGTGCCCGCGGCCGCTTCGATCAAAAGTGAGCGGTCGGAAGAAATAGCTTCGCGCCGTGTTTTTTCGTCACGCTCAATGGGAGAACTGGTGGGTATTTGGTTCACGCTTTTTCAGAAAGTTTGAGGATCATCGCTATTTCGTCGCAATTCGGGAATTTCGGGCATTTCAAGCAGTCGCTCCACACTTTATGGGGGAGATTATTTTTGTCATAGTTTTCAAAACCAAACTCCCGGAAGAAGTCCGGGAGATAAGTCAGCACAAAGACCTTGTTCATGCCCAGCTCGGGTGCTTCTTCAAGACAGGCATTGACAAGCTTTTTCCCGATACCAAGTCCCTGAGCCTCTTCTCGGACGGCCAGGCTTCGGATCTCGCCCAGCCCTTCCCAGGTTACATGGAGTGCGGCGCACCCCAGAATTTCATTGTTTTCTTCCCAGATGAAGAAATCACGGAGAGCTTCGTAGACGTCGTTCAGAGGGCGGGGCAGCATTTTCTCCTGAGCGGCGAAATGGTTGACAAGTTCAGCAATCGCCGGAGGATCATTGACATTTGCTTTTCGAATTGTGGCATTCATTTTTCTTTTTATTCCACGGGGCAATGGTTTCACATGTTTTGCTGAAACCAGCGGACTGTTTGCTGAAGGCCATCCTGGAAGGTTACTTGCGGCTCGTAGCCGAGCTCCTCGCTCGCTCTGGTTATATCGGCTTCCGAATGGCGCACGTCGCCGGAACGTTCACTCTCGTATTGTGGGTTGACTTCCACATCCATGATGTTACTTAACATTTCGAGCAGAGAATTCAAGGAAAATCTTTCTCCACAACCCACATTATAAACTCCCCCGGAAGCTGCAGGCGCGACGGCCGCCCTGAGGTTGGCTTCGACCACGTTTTCAACGAAAGTAAAATCCCGTGACTGCTCACCGTCGCCAAAGACAACCGGTTGCTCACCAGAGAGCAGAGCTGATATAAAAATCGGAATCACCGCGGCATACTGGCTTTTCGGGTTCTGCCGCGGCCCAAACACGTTGAAATAACGCAAGGCGACCGTTTCGAGCCCGTAGATTTCGGGGTAAATTGTGCAGTGCTGTTCAGCGGCAAGTTTACTGATGGCATATGGACTGCGGGGTGACGGAGACATATCCTCGCGTTTCGGCAGGGTAGGTTTGTCGCCATAGACCGAACTGCTGGAAGCGTAAACGACACGCTTAACCCCGCATTTTCTGGCGGCTTCAAGAACCTGAACCGTGCCTTCGACATTTGTTCTATTGGTTGCGACAGGGTTTTCGACCGATCTTTGCACGCTGGCCAATGCGGCCTGGTGGAAAACGATTTCGACCTCGGCGAAGGCTTCCTTTAAAAGTTTTCCATCGCAGATATCACCCTTGAAAAATTCGATGTGTCTTTCCGCTTCCCGGAGGTTTTCGGGCCGGCCCGTTGCAAAGTTGTCGATGACCCGAACGTGTTTTTTCTCTTCCAAGAATCGGTCGACAATATGGGAGCCGATAAAACCAGCTCCGCCTGTCACCGCGAATAGATCCATTTTGTATGTTTCCTTTAAAAGGCAGCTTTATACACGGAATGAAGTGTAATGCAGCGAGGCTTCACTCGCAATGTTCTGGCCTGCGGCTGCCGGGGTGTTTTGAAATCCCCGCACGGCGGGCGGAACTCTTGTGGAGGATGTTTTTTTGAACGAATACGCTCAGGCAGATATACTTGAACAATTGGGGTTGTTTCTGCTGGTGTGTGAATAGCCATGAGTATTATGAAAATTTCGCCGATTAAGGTTCCCTTCTGGGCGATAGTGATTTTGCTCGCGACGACGGGGGCTGTGACCTTAACAACTCTGACGGTTTACCATGCGAGACGTTCACTGCAGCGAAAGAAATCCTACGGAGACCTCGCTGATTTGCTTGAGAGGGGGCGTTTGTTGGAAAAACTGCGACGTGAATCGGATTGTCGTTTGCAGGTCCCTATTGGGGAAGATAAGGATCTTCTGGTTTGCGTTTCGCCTTCACAGCGACGCTGGATTGTCGTTGGTTGCGAACGCGCGAAAATGTTTTTTCGCAGTTACACGGACGGGCTTGAGTTTCGAACTCGAACGTTCGATTTGCCGACTGAAAAAAAGTTATTGCAAATTTTTTGCACCGAAGCGCGGCTGGACTTCTACTGTGGCGAACACATTCTGAGGGCTCGGGCGCCGGAAAATTGGCGATGGTTGGTTGCGCCCATCGGGAAGAATTTGTCCGCCGGAGAAGAACGCATTTCTGTTTTCCGCTCGGTGCTCAAGGAAGACGGGTTCCAGCGCCGCAGTTTTGGTCGTAATGATGGCTGGATGGTTGAGGAGGGCAGCTGGCATACGCTCATGAGAGGAGGAGGGGAGGGAAATGCCGCGAACGCTTTTGTCTTGACGGCGCGACACCAAAGCGGTTTGCGGCCCACTGTCAGAACCGGGTGGAAACTATGCGCGAACTATACAGTTCTGGTGAGTGCTCGCCCGGCTTCCCCTCAGGCAACATACAGAGTCAGGGTGGGAAATAAAGAGGGCTCGCAGGTCAGTTTCGGATGGGATGGCGACCGGCGGGTCTGGACTCTGAAATATTTCGGACCCGATGACCGGACATGGACATACGATTACGACCGGGTCGTTTTGCCACCGGGCAACTGGCAGCGCTTCGGCCTCCGGCTCAAAAGCCCTTTTGAAGTTGTCCCGCTGCGTGGCGGCAGAGAATTGGATGGTAAACGTTTGCCGGGGCCCGTTTTTGGGCGGGTGCGTATAAGAGCAAAAAACGCCCCCGTATATTTTGACGATTTCCAGCTACGGGGAAGAGACATCCCCGCGGTGAGAGCTACCCCACTTCATGTTGAAAGCCGTTCGTTCGCCGGGAAAAAGGTCAATGAGAAAAAAGATGAAGGTTTTGTGAAATGGGCGCACGATACGTTGAGTTGCAAAAGGACGAGGTTTAAGACCAGTGAGGGGACCGTTCCGGCCAATCGGTACAGAATTCCTCTATACGGGGATTTTACCTACAAAGGACCTTCAGAAGGATGTAATCGTGTGCTTTTGAAACTGGCAGATGAAAAGGGGGCCGACGTGCGAATGGCATTCATACGACAAAAGCAACGCTGGTGGTACTGCGGGGAACAGGTCGGCGGGCATTTGACCAGAGGCGGGGAAGTAAACGTTCCAAGGCTGAGATTGTATTGTCGGAACGGTGCGATCTACATGGACGGACAGCCCAAAAAACCGTTGCGGCATCTGAATCTTGACAGACCGATTTATCTGACGGTTGCCACCCCGGGGTTT
>JAGXLK010000009.1 GCA_018334735.1 Planctomycetota bacterium
AACGCGAGCCGTGTCGATAAAATTCACGCCGAGATCGATCGCCCTATTAACCGTTGCCACGGCCTGTTCCACGCTAACTTTTGGAATCGTCATCCCGCCGAAACCAATCCGCGAGACCTGCATTTCCGTCTTTCCAAGTCGTCGTTGCTCCATCATCGAACTCCTGCAATTCCGGTTTAAAATACGAATTTTGACGAGCGGTTTTATTACTGTTCAACTCTTAGTATAATGTTAACGTACCTGAACATCAAGGCGTCAAATGTTTCTTTTTTTTACTATCAATTGGTGCGATTAAAAACACCATAAGCGGGTCCTGCAAACAGGGATACAGTACTATGAGTCCTCTATTATGGGCTTCATTCCCGGGATTTAACTCCCTGGAACACTGACAATGAGCGAGATTCTCCACATTCTATTGGAATCGGCGCAGAATTCTTTTCTGCAGGTCGGCGTTTTCGTCGGCGCCATGCTTCTGTTCTTCGGATACATCAATTATAGGTACGGTGGGGGACTCATAAAAGGTATTCGGAAGCACAAAAGGCTTCAGATTTTGTTCGGTGCTCTCCTGGGTGTCTCACCAGGATGTGGTGGGGCAATTTTCGTAATGCCGCTGTATCTGCGAGGCACTGTAAGTTATGGGACAGTGGTGGCGACATTGATTTCTACCATGGGAGACTCATCGTTCGTCATCATCTCGCAAATGCCCTCGCGCGCGCTCTACGTTCACCTCATTTCGCTCGTTGTGGGAATCGGTGCCGGGTATACCATTGATGCTCTTGGGATCGGGACAAAACTGATTTCGGAGCGGGAAACTTCCGGAGAAAAATCGCACGAGATGGAAGCGACGGCCGAAAAAAGCAACGATCGCCGCCCCCGCGACAGAATCGACGAAATCCTGCATTCCGACGGCCGTGAAGTCCCCGGAACTCTGGGATACGAAATCACGCATCGGGGTTACTGGATATGGTGGACAATCTGCGGGATCGGTTTTGTTCTCGGTTTAATTCTGCTTGGTCAACAGGACATTGCTGAGTTAACGGGGATCAACTGGAATTGGCCCATAGGGGTGCTCGGGACCGGTATGTCGGTGATCTGGATGTTTGCCGGAAGACACAGTGTTGCAGATGATACGTACGCAGAATCTGAAGAAAAAGTGGAATCCCTCAAAGAAATGCTTATTCATAACGCGCACGAGACTTCCTTCGTAACCTTCTGGGTTTTCATTGCTTACAGCGCCTACAGCTTATTTATGCATTTTGTCCCTGTCGACCTGGAGAACCTCGTCGATCAGGCGGGCTTTCTCCCTGTAATTGTCACCGCATGTGTAGGCCTCATTCCCGGATGCGGCCCCCAAATACTGGTTGTTACGCTCTACACAAAAGGGATTATCCCTTTCTCGGCGCTGGTTGCCCATACCCTCAGTCAGGACGGCGATGCTCTTTTCCCGATCATCGCGATGAATCCGCGTGCGGCTCTCTGGTTGACCGTAACAACCACTATACCCGCACTAATAGTGGGAATGCTTTTTTACCTGGCAGGATTTTAAGCGGCCTGCGATAAAGATCCCAATAGTGATCTTCCAGAATACAGAACCGAGCGAAAAACGCAAAGTTCTTGTGCATGATTTTTGTTCGCTCCACTGTATAGGTTTCAGGTACTTGAAAATCATTGTCGTTTGTCATAGAGTTTACGGGTAAAAGGGTGGAAATTTTTTGGGCAAGACTCTCGAGATTTATTTTCTGTTTAGAAAATGAAAGGCCAAGATGCCATCCAACGACAGAGAATATGAGTATGTGATCGTAGGCGGCGGACCATCGACAAGGATCCTCAATCATTACCTGAACATGGCGAATCCTGACGTGTCGGTATGCGTGATACGAAATGAAGAACGTATCGCGAACCACTGTTCGATCCCCTACATAATCGATGGCACAGTGCCGCTTCATGAAGGCGGTTTGACGTCGGACAGAATAGTAACACGATTTGGCACCGACCTGATCAAAGAAAAAGTCATCTCCGGCGATGCGGGGAAAAAATACGTCACGACGGATGCAGGCACGCAAATCGGGTATGAGAAACTGGTCTTCGCCACCGGTGCCGAAGAGGCCCTGCCCCCTATCCCGGGCACAGACCTGCCCGGTGCTATTAAAGTAAGAGACCTTGAGGATTTCAGGACGTCTCTTGACCAAATCGAGAAAAGGCAGTCATTCGTCGTGCTGGGGGCCGGGTACGTCGGCCTCGAAATTGGGTGCGCTCTTCAGCGATCGGGCAAAGAGGTGCGCGTGGTTGAGCTTCTCCCGCATATTATGGGTAACCGCTACGATCCCGATTCTATCGCTCCTCTTGAAACGACCCTCCGGGAACATGGAATTGACCTCCGCCTGGGACATAAAGCCGTGGAAGTTGGCGGCGATCAGCATGTGGAGTTTCTCGAACTCGAAAATGGGAACTGGATCCACACAGACGCTCTTGTGTTGGCCACGGGGGTTAAGCCGAGGATCGGCTACGCGGAAGAATTTGGCCTTGAAACAGCGCGAGAGGGAATCGTCGTCGACGAATATTTCCGAACTAATTTGCCGGACGTCTACGCACTTGGCGACTGTATTCAGACACACTCTTTCGTAACGAGACTCCCCTTCCCCGGGAAACTCGGCAGTGTAGCAGCCCAGATGGCCCGAACGCTGGCCCTGAATTTCAATGGAAAAGACATACCCTTTGAAGGCGTGCTAAACCCTGCCTGCACAAAGTTATTCGATCTGCATTTCTGCTCGGCGGGTCATACAGAAAAAGATGCCCGCGATGCCGAGATTGATGTCATCTGCGGCAAGACGGAGAACACAGATATCTACAGCAATATGCCTCACAACCGTGATGTCTTTGCCAAACTGGTTTTCCGACGGGACGACCGGACAGTGATAGGTGGCGAAATGGTTGGTGCTGCCAATTTCGCGGGTTTTGCGGACTGTCTTGCCCAACTAATCCACCGGAAAGCTACAATAGAAGATATTGCAACCATGGATGTGTCCACTCATCCTGAACTCACGCCAAACCCCGCCCATTCCTACCTGATGTTTGCAGCACAGAAAGTGCTTCAAGATTCGGTAAACAAACAGGAATTGTCCAGTAACGTCGGTTTCTAACTCTATACCCAGAACCGGTCTGAAGGCCATCGGCTGAGCGGCACGGAAAAAGCAACATGCGATTTCACCAGAAAGCAACACCTCCGTTTTCCGCAGCCGCTCAGCCGCACCAGCGTCAACTGTAACGTAGTATCTTTTTCAGGAGAGTGCTATGAGTGAAGAACCCGTCGAACTTTATTTGAAAAAACTCGAAAAATGGCGAATCAATCAAAATCTCTCCCGGGCGGACGCCGCGAAAGAGCTCGGAATTCCTCGTGGGACCTATGCCAACTGGTACCGCAAAGGCAAAAGCAAGACAAAACCATCAGGCCGATACGTCCAATGGTTGAAAAGTTTCCTCACAACCAGAGGGATTCTCTCCGGAGAAAAATTCCTTGAGCACGAAGGTCCGGAAACGTTGCGTCGAATTGGCTTTGAAAAAGAACTGACCGTGATGGATTTCGGCTGTGGGAACGGGGACTACAGTCTCATGATCAGCCGAGCGGTCGGGCCCAATGGCCAGGTGTTCGCCATCGATAAAAACAAGGACGTCCTCTACGAAATGATGGGCAGAGCGAGAGGCGAAAAACTCGATAATATAAAAATGTTACATCTATCCGATTCCGAATCCGATCCGCCGACAGAAATCGACCTGCCGACCGGATCAATCAATGCAGGATGGTTCGCGGACGTTCTGCACGATGGATATTTCGAAGAGGATGAGTTAAAGGGGGAACTGATCAAAGATGTGCGTCGGGTCTTATCCCCCGATGGCTTCCTCGCCTTCCATCCGATCCACATGGATAAAAAGAGACTAAAAAAAATAATCGAAGACCGGGGCTTCCGGGCGGAAAAGAATCAAAAGCACGAACTTCTCTTCCACGGCAGCGAATTCCACAGAGGCACCGTGCTCAAATTTAAAAAAGCGGACGGCTGAACATAGCCCTCAACGGAACAGTCCACGATGCCACAACGTAGCAAAATTGATATAACCGGTGCATCGGCCAAGTATTATGACGCGGGTATGGACCTGCTTTTTATGGGAGGGCACCGGCGTTTCATGAGAACCGTGCTGAGAAAAATGGGAACGAAACCGGGAGACGAGATACTGGACATGGGATCAGGAACCGGACGCAATGCGTCCCTGATGATTGAGATGCTCGGCTCCACCGGACGGATCCTCGGGATCGATATCGGCCAGGAAATGCTACGGCAGTCACGGCAGCGATGTCATAAGTACCCAAACGCGGAGTTTATCGAAGCATCAATCAAGGAACCTCTTGATTTCGATAACAAATTCGATAAGGCCTGTCTTTTTTTTGTGCTTCACGGCTTCGAAGATGAAGCGAAAAAGATTATACTGGAGAATGCTTTTCAGGCCCTGAAACCCTCGGGGCGTTTGTGGATTCTCGACTACGCCGAATTCGATTTGGATCGCCTTCTGTTCCCTTTGCGCTGGATTTTCACTCATTTCGAGTGTGAACTGGCCTCCGAATTCCTTGAACTGGATCTGCAGGCAATGTTAAAGTCAGAAGAGTTTACGGATTTTGTATCGCACCCGATGCTGGGAAGTTACCTGCGTTTATTGGAAGCTCGCAAACCCGGCAGCCAAAAAACGCATAATATCTGCAATTTGGTTTTTATCCATAATTGAGGCAGGAGGTAATGTGTTCCAGAAAATTTTTATTGGTGCCTTGATCGGCGGCGCTATCGGCGCAACAACAGGGTATTTCGGCAAATGTTCCTCCGGAGTATGTCCGCTCACGGCAAATCCCTATACGGGAGCCCTTTACGGAGCGGTAATGGGCGTTATGATCACCGTGATACTTTCTGAAGCGACCAAAAATCCGGGGCACGTCCCCGGGAGCAAAGCGCGTGAAATGCTCCAATCTATCGACAAAGTCACAGACGAGACTTTCAACGAAAAAGTCCTCCAATCGAATCTCCCGGTCGTCGTAGATTTCTGGTCGCCCACATGCCGTCCCTGCCGAAAGGTTTCTCCCATAATCGCGGAACTGGGAGAGGACTACGGCGGCAAAATCAAAGTTTACAAAATGAATGTCGCGAGCAACGAAGATTCCGCCGAACGCTATGATCTCAAAGGCATCCCGGCCGTGTTGTTCTTCAAAAACGGGCAGGAGTTACGCCATATGCGCATTGTGGGAGCGCGGGACAAAGAGGCGTATCAGAAAGTGATTGAAGAACTCGTCGGAATAAACTCGCAGGAATGAAAATTGCGATAGTTTCCGTTCAACCGGCCCGATCGAGGGCTACCTGCGCCGTCCGCAACAGTTCTTATACTTCTTCCCACTGCCGCAGGGACATGGATCATTTCGCCCCACTTTTCGGGATCGCTTCGGCACCGCCTGCACCTTCTGGATCCGCGGTTTTTCCTCCTCCATAATTTCTGCCGGCGGTCGTCCGCGTTGCAACAGACTGGCCATCTTTTTCATCTTCGGATCGATATGGCGGAAAAATTTATAATACCCCTCGCAAAGGTAATTCAGGCCGTTCTCACCGTCCTCTGTTCTGGTAAACCTGTTCTTCGGGCACCCGCCGTGGCAGACGAAAAGCACCTCACAATCCCGGCATTTTTGCGGAAGACCTTCTTTCTTGAATTCCCCCAGCCTTCGCACAGGTTCGCCGGTAACCATTTCCTCGACGGGATCTTCCAGAATATTTCCCAACCTGTGGCCCGGGTAGACAAAATGGTCGCAGGAATATAGATCCCCATTATGTTCGATGATCATCGCATTGCCGCATTTCTCGGAGAAATTGCACAACGGCGGATCCTGTCCCACCCAACCGGCCAGCGAGACATCGAAGATTTGCACGAAGGTCTCCCCGACATCGTTTTTCACCCATTCGTCGAATATCTCACACAAAAAGTCACCATACTGTTCCGGTTCGACCGTCCAGTCCGTTACCTCCCCTTCGTCCTCGCTTTCCCATGGACGCGGTTCGGCCAATTCCAATCCCAATTCTCTGGAATGCTCATCCGGCACCCTCTCCACAATGGGAATGAACTGCATGAAATTCGTACCGGTGTCTTTAAGAAAATTATAGACCTCGAGCGGACGTTCGGCGCATTCGGGTGTAACCGACGTAAGCGTATTGTAGCGCACGGTATTTTCCTGGAGAATGCGCATCGTCTTCATAACCTTCTCAAACGTCGGATTCTCGCCCCTGTCGACCCGGTAAAGATCATGAATATCCTGCGGCCCATCGATACTGAGACCGATCAGAAAATTAGCGCGTGCCAGGAACTCGCCCCACTCTTCGTCAATCAAAATCCCATTTGTCTGCAGAGAGTTAGTTATCCGTTTTTTGCCGGCGTATTTCTTCTGAAGCTCGACAGCCCTCCGGAAAAAATCCACCCCCAGCAGGGTCGGCTCCCCCCCCTGCCATGCAAAATTGACTTCCTGCGTCGGTGCCGCCTCGATGTATTTTCGGATATACGCTTCCAGCACTTCATCGGACATGCGGTATTGTTCGGCTCCGTCGAAAAGCGCTTCCTTCTCGGTGTAAAAACAGTACCGGCAACGCAGATTACACGCCGGCCCGGCCGGTTTGGCCATGATGTGAAAAGGTCTTAATTGTTTGTTGTTATTGTCTGAAGACACGTCAGAAAATCCTTTTCCTCAAGATATCGGGGATTGCCCAGGGCCACCCAAAAACATTTGAAAACCTGGACAGAAAGCATTGGTTGCCCCCGATCCCAACAAATCTAAGCTACTCGGTCGGCCCACCTCTTGCAAACCCAAAACGATATCGGTCGTAGAAATATTTTGCTGTTAGCCCATTTCCCTTGAACACCTTCGCGCCCTCATGTGACTCAAATAATAGAGATAATAAAAGAAAGAAGGAAAGCGATAAAAAAGTTTCATTCATGCATTGTCGCTGGTATGATAGTCGTTCTTGGGTTCCTTCCGGCTTGTTCGCAAGATCGGCCCGCCCAGAAAGGAAAGAACGTTCACCAAACCAATACAAGGGAAACTCACGCCATGGAATACGAAATACAAAAATCGGATCAGGAATGGCGAGATCAGCTTACGCCGAAGGAATACAACGTTCTGCGCGAGAAAGGAACAGAGCGCGCGTTTTCGGGCAAGTATTTCGATTTCAAAGGGGAAGGAACGTATCATTGCGCGGCCTGCGGCAACCTGCTTTTTAGCTCCGGGGCCAAATTCAAATCCGGAACGGGCTGGCCCAGTTTCTACCAGCCCGCATCAGATAAAAGCATCACGACCGCTGAAGACCGGTCGCTGCTTTCGGTTCGCACCGAGGTATTATGCGCCCGCTGCGGCTCCCACCTTGGCCACGTCTTCGACGACGGACCGCCTCCGACCGGCCAGCGCTATTGCATTAACTCCGTTGCACTGGATTTTCAGTCAGCCGGGAATAACAAGAAACAATGATCCCGTTGCGGTCCCCTTTTCATGCTCGTTTTTGCCCCGAATACTACAGCAACTGGTCGGCCCCGCTGTAGACCTCCTGAACTTTGAGGGCCGCCGCCGCGTTGCCCGGATGTTGCTCCGGATTCCACGATTTCATATCTTCGAAAACAGGTCCGTCCTCGTGGTATTCGATCGGGCCTTTGACCTGAAACGCACCGTTCTCTTCGGTGATAAATAGCAGGGCCCCCATGCAACCATTCTTTATGTTTTTCCGCGTTTTGTGGAAATAATTATCCGCCACGACAAGTGTCTCATCGTCGTATTTACTGACGCAACCGGCGTAAATCGAATTAGGTTTCCCATCGGGATCGACCGTTGTTAGAACCACCGGACCATTCCGATTTTCCCATGCTTCTGCAACATTTTCGGGTAAAGCAGCCATTGGCTTACTCCAGATTAAAAAACTTGTTGGAAGAAAACGAGCGAAGGACCAAGAATGAATGTCCCCCGCTAAAACAGAGGTAAGGAAATTCTTTCTTGAAAACAACAGCAGGGGGAATACAAAGACGAAACGTAATACAAAGCTCGGGAGATAATGTCAAACGAATGCATCACATCCGAGGTTTCCTCCGGAAAAGCCTTTAGAGGTTGTCGTGATATAAACCTCATCTTTAGTGTCAATCATTTTGTAAGCTTGCAACCCCGTTTGTCGAACGCGTATCCTGCAGACTCGAGTTCAGCTGAGCGCGCCACCAGCGCTCGAAGCGGGACTTGTGTGCCTCGTGCGTGCTTGAGGCGGACAAATGCCGGAAAATGCAAACACGCTCGAACGTTCCAACAAACCCGACCGCGTTCTGAACTCCAGACCCGCGAGGCGGGGCTGAAGTCCGGTCCGCTCCTCTCCCCGGAGACGGAAAGCAAGAATACCCCGCCCTTGCGGCGGGGAGGTCTCACGTTTTTGTGATAGGTTCGAGGGCTGCATAAGAAACCTGACGATCGCCGTGACAATCCGCGCCCGAGACGGACAAGCCCGGCGGATCCAGCCGGGGAGACCTGGTATCTGGCCGGAAAAGCATAGAAAGGGAGACGAATGACACGCCGGGAACGGCTGATGAGAACTTTGCGCGGTGAGCCCGTTGACCGTCCCGCCGTATCCTTCTACGAGCTGAACGGGCTCGATGAAGACCCCAACAACGATGATCCTTTTAACATCTATTCCCATCCTTCGTGGCGCCCCCTCATCGAGCTGACGCGAGAGAAAACCGATCGAATTGTCATGCGCTGGGTACCCTACGAATCCGATCAACCCGACCCACTCCAGAAGTTTACCGAAACCGAAACATTCATGCGGGATGGAAGCCGCCATGTCATCCGAAAAGTTCAGGCGGGAGATCGAGAACTCACCGCGCGCCACCGACGGGACCCAGATGTCAATACAACCTGGACGGAAGAACATCTCCTGAAAGAGATCGATGATCTCAAGGCATATCTCGAGCTCCCATCTCCCGCCCCCGATGGTATTGTCAATCGGGAACCGGTGGAACAGGCGGAAAACCAACTGGGGGATACGGGGATCGTAATGATCGATACGCCCGATCCGCTCTGTCTCGCAGCAGATATGTTTGAGATGTCTGAATACACCATAATTGCGTTGACAGAACAGAGTCTCTTCCATCGGCTCCTCGAACGATTTGCCCAAAGACTATGGGCAAAGACAAAGGCTGTCGCGGAAGCTCTTCCCGGAAAATTATGGCGCATATACGGTCCGGAATACGCTACTCCCCCTTACTTACCGCCCCGGCTTTTCGACGAATACGTTTGCAGATACGTTCAACCGATGATTGACGCCATTCAAAGCTATGGAGGTTATGCCCGTATTCATTCCCACGGAAACCTTCGTGAAGTGCTGGACATGATCGCGCGCATGGAACCGGATGGGCTTGACCCCATTGAACCCCCGCCGCAGGGAGATGTCGAACTGTCGTATGTGCGGGAAAATTACGGAGAAAATATGGTTCTGTTCGGGAATCTGGAGGTGGCAGACATCGAAAACTTGCCGACGGAAAAATTTGCCGAAAAAGTAAAACGCGCGCTCGATGAAGGCACTTCCGGCACCGGACGCGGTTTTGTGCTCATGCCCTCGGCTTGCCCCTACGGTCGGGAATTAAATCCCCTTGCACTCAAAAACTATGAAAAGATGGTGGAAATGGTCTCAAGTTGATTTTCAGAAATTTTTCACCCAACATCACATTTCGAACGAAACGAATTTACGGACGAATTGATCTATCCCGGAAAGGCAAACGATGGACGAACTTTCAATTGAGCAGTTAGAACAATGCACGAGAGGCGTGATTGACATTACCGAAGAAAATGGCGGTATCGTCTTCCGAAGATTCCCGGGAAAGATTGCCGAATACTATCACTCCCAGGCGGAAGGGACAGCCATCCGAGCCGATTGCGCGGCGGGAATTGTCATAGATTTCTGGACGGATGCCGAAAAACTTGAAATCTCGTGCGATCTCCCCGCAGGGGCTCGAGCCTTTGGCTACGTCGATGTTTACTGCGATCGGCAGTTTGTAAAATCCCTCGGCAATGCCAACTCCTGCGAACATATTGACGGACAAATTGTTTTGCCCGAAACCAATATTTCTAATAAACACATTGAGATCTATCTGCCCCACTGCCGCATTACAATTCTGCGTTCTCTTTCGGTATCCGATGGCGCCACCGTGGAAGCAACTGAGCTCAATCCTCTCGTTCTTAACCTGGGCGACTCGATAACACAGGGGATGAACTCCCATTACCCGTCGCTTATCTATCCGGCCATCTGCAATCGGCTGATGGGTTTCACCACGCACAATGCGGGGGTGGGAGGCGATATTTTTAATGTGGAAAGTCTCCGCGAATGCCCGGTCGATTCACCGGTCCAAATCACCGTGGCCTATGGAATTAATGATTTCAACGGCGACAGGGACGCCTCCCCCGCAGCCCCCTACCTTGCCCGTCTCCGCAAATTGTATCCAGAGGTCCCCGTAGCTGTTCTTGAACCCATCTGGGCCTCGCGAGAAGGATTTGATCAGAATCCCGGAAAAAACGATGCGGGGATAACCCTGCCAGAATATCGGACACAACTGCGAGATATCGTCTCGGATTTCGACAACATGCGCTGTCTTCGTTCCTCTCAAATCCTGCCACCGGACGAATCCTTTGTTCCGGATGGTATTCATCCCAACACGGTCGGGCATCAGGTAATGGGTTACAATTTGTACGAGCTAATCGGACGCCAGCCGCCCCGCAAAACGTGAGTGGATTCTCCGGCACCGATCATAAGATTTGCCAGATAAATTTTAATCCCCATTCTTTTCCCGACCTTTCAGCCGCCTCGTCAGTTCATTCAATTTCTCCAACGCCTCGATCGGGGTCATGTCTTCAGGCTGCAGCTCAAGCAATTCATCGCGGATTTCGCTCTCCAACGAGCCGAAAAGCGCCATTTGAACCGGCTGGGCAGACGGTTTATCGTCTTCCGGTGGCGCAAAACGAGGTTTATCGTCAGGGCCGATGGCATTTTGTTCAAGATGATTCAAAATCGTTCTCGATCGTTCCACGACCTCCTCTGGGACACCGGCAATATCGGCAACGTGTATGCCATAACTCTCATCGCTATGCCCTTCGACGATACGATGCAGGAAAACGACCTCGCCCTGCCAGTCCCGGACTGCCACATTGAGATTTTCTATCCCATCAAGCGTGTTGGAAAGCTGGGCAAGTTCATGATAATGCGTCGCGAATAGTGTCCGAGCCCGCACTTTGTCGTGGATATGTTCGGCGGTCGCCCAAGCGATACTGACCCCATCAAAGGTGCTGGTTCCCCGCCCGACTTCATCAAGAATGATCAGACTTCTTTCGGTGGCGTTATTGAGAATGTTCGCCACCTCGATCATCTCAACCATAAAAGTACTCTGTCCCCGTCTCTGCTCGTCACTCGCACCGACGCGCGTGAATATCCTATCAGCAATTCCGACAGTGGCTTCCTCGGCCGGGATAAACGACCCCATCTGGGCCATCAGAACCAGCAGAGCCACCTGGCGAATGTAGACGCTTTTGCCGGCCATATTGGGACCGGTCACGATCAGCACGCGCGACTCGGTCTCGCCCATCGTAACCCCATTGGGTACAAATTTTTCGACCATAATTTGTTCGAGAACCGGATGGCGCCCATCTTCAATTTCGAGTTCAGTTCCCTCGCTGATCACGGGTCGGACGTAGTTGTGCTCGGCAGCAACGATACCCAGTGAGAGCAGCACGTCGAGCTGAGCGACAGCTTCGGCGGTTTTCTGGAGACGCTCGGTGTACCCTTTCAACTCGTCCCGCACTTCGTTGAAAATCTCGTACTCCAGTTCCTCAGCGCGTTCAGAAGCCGTCAGAACCTTCGATTCCCACTCTTTCAGCTCGGGCGTGATATAACGTTCGGCGTTTTTGAGCGTTTGCTTCCGGGTGTAGTGCTCGGGAACTTTATCTTTGTGCGTGTTGGTAACTTCAATGTAGTAGCCGAAAACCTTGTTGAAACCTACTTTCAAGGAAGGGATCCCGGATCGTTCGGCTTCTTTCGACTCAAAATTCGCGATCCATTCTTTTCCGTTGCGCGTGGCCTGCCGCAAGTCGTCGAGCTCGGCGCTATAGCCGTCACGGATAATCCCTCCCTCTGTAAGTGTGGTCGGAGGATCCGAATCGATTGCGCTTCCTATCAACCCCGAGGCTTCCGAGACGGGATCGAGCTGATCCTGCAGGCCAACAAGTTTTTCAGCAGAGACATCTTCCAGCAGTTCCCGAAGCGAGGGGACTTCCTGAAGAGATCCCCTGAGCCCCACCAGATCGCGTGCGTTGGCTCTGGCAGTTGCCACTTTCGTGGTGAGGCGTTCAATATCGTAGATGTTCTGCAGATGGCCCGAGAGTTTATCCCGGAGGCTGCTTTTCCTGCGCAGCTCATCGACCGCATCGAGTCGTTTCTCGATGGATTCTTTATCTTTAAGCGGTGTCAATATCCAGCGTCGCAGCAATCGCGCTCCCAGCGGTGTGATTGTCCGATCGAGGACATCGAGCAAAGTCCCCTCCTGGTCTGACCCACGCATGGTTTCGACAAGCTCAAGTGATCTCTGGGTAGTACGATCAAGTATGAGGTACTCGGAGGAGCGGAATGCGGAGATGGCACGGATATGGCTGAGTTGCCCTCTCTGGGTTTCTTCCAGGTATCCGAGCACCGCTCCCGCGGCTCCGAGCGCCGGGCCGAGATTTTCGCATCCAAAGCCATCGAGGCTTGCCGTCCCAAAATGCTCGTTCAGTCTCCGGCGTCCGTCCTCGCTTGAAAATTCCCACGGTGCTCGGCGTGTAATGAGACATTCCTCGCTGAGTTCTTCCCGAACCGGATGTGGTTCTTCATCGGGCGAATCATGTTCGGGCAGAAGGCACTCGGCGGGATCAATCCGGCGGATAGCATCTGCCAGGGACTCTGCCGAGACATCTTCAGCTTCAAAACTTCCGGTCGAGAGGTCCACCCATGCCACACCGTATTGATCCTTGCCGCCGCTGACCGCAGCCAGAAAGTTGTTAGCGCGGCGATCAAGCATATTCTCTTCAGTCAGTGTGCCGGCGGTCATAACGCGGGTGACATCGCGCTCGACCAGCCCCGTGGCTTCGGCGGGATCCTGTACCTGCTCACAAACCGCCACCCGGTGTCCGGCCTCAATCAGACGCTTCATATAGTTGTCAGCCGAATGGCACGGGAACCCGGCCATCGGGACCGCGTCCTCCCCTTTTTCGCGGCTTGTAAGGGCAAGTCCCAGCTCACGGGCGGCGGTTTTCGCATCATCGTAGAACAACTCGTAGAAATCCCCCATACGGAACAGCAGCAGGGAATCTTTATGCTGTTCCTTGAACGCCAGATACTGGCGCATCATCGGGGTAGAGCCTTTTTTTGCCATGCCGGTCCGGTGAGCGAAAGAAAACGAGGAAGGGTTCAGCGCCCGTTAAAATACCCTATCAATGCGCCCGCGTTTTGTCAAAAGGTAACGTGCCATGTCAGCAGTAAGCAGTCTGCAGCAAACGATTTTGCCAGCCAATCTCTTTGACAAGGACAGGTTTATAGCCTATATTGTTTATTTCTTGGAAGAGGGGGTGTCCCTCGTTGGTCCGTAGACGCCCGTTCCATCTCTCGAAAAAATTAAGCTATGAAAACGTACTTCGCCAAAAAAGAAGAGTTCAA
>JAGXLK010000461.1 GCA_018334735.1 Planctomycetota bacterium
TTTTTGTAAAGGCAGAAGGTAAAATAAAGAACCTCAAAGAAATCTTGAAACACGAACGAACGGATGAGTCTGAAACCATGGGGGGAAGCGAAACCCCTGAAACAGATAAAGAAGAAAACGAGTCCGAAAAGGAGGATGACGAGGATTCGGATGAAGTGCCTCGAGATCTGCAACTCGATTGATGGCGGTTGCTATCTGGGTTTCGCGTAAAAGTGCCGGGGCTTTACGGGGAAATTGAAGCCGGCGTTGTCAAATATCTGTTCTTTGGGCAAGCCTCAAAGACTTGCGTTTTCGGCCTCGAAGAAAAAGCCTACGACCTCTTGTGAATAGGGATGGACCGCCAGAGCAAAAGCACCATAGCTGTGGGCGTCAAGCTGAGAATACCTGCCCCTTTCCCACGACCTATCCATTCCCGCAACCTGAATGTAGACGGATGAGGGCGAAATCTGTTTGACCGATTGGGCGGGCCCGTAGCGGTGCGTAAATTCGCTGAGAGCTTTGCCCGTCAGTCGAAATACCAGCAAAGATTTGTCGCTCAGATCGGTTTGCTCTTTTTCCTGAAGGACAGACGCGGGAATAAGATTCCTGTCCATCATCATCAGCTCCCCAACCTGATGCCAATCTTTGCCTTGAGAGAGGACAATTCCTGAAGAGTGGGCGATTCGTGGATACAGCCAAGAATCTGACTCTTTCCAGCTTTCTGTACGGCGGCCGGTAATATAGGAAATCTCCAGAGAACCGGCCCGAATCCCGGCATAAGCGACCCGGCCAAATGCCAGCACGCCAAGTTCGCCATCTCTTTCGGCGACCAAAACACGCGCCGCCGGATGAAGAGCTTTTTGAGCCGCCATAACCTGGAAGCAGCGAACTCTCTCAAAATCGTTACGATTGAAGGTCTTCTGTGTTTTTTCCCTTTGCCCTGTTTCAGAAGGAGCCGATGCATGGGTCAATACAGTGAAGTCTGAACTTTCTTTGCCCGGGTCGCTGTGGTAGCAAAATGTTTCGCCGTCGACAGCCCTGAAAATATGGACAGGGATTTCCGAAACGGATATTGTCCTTCTTCTGGAAGCGGCTTCCTGCAGTTGCGCTCGCGCATCCGTTGCATAGATATCCAGACGGCCGTCCCTGTAGAACTTCTGGAGTTTCTTCCGGAAAGCCTCCCGCTCGATGCCTCGAATATCGTTGGGATTCTTTGCAAAAAGGGAGAGCCATTTTTCTACGAACGCACGGGGTGTGTCCGGTTTCTCAATCGGGCCGGGTTGAGTAACGCGCGAAGCCTTGGGTTTTGAGCGCCTTTGGGATGTTTCTTCGCCTTCTCCCTGCCCGAACATTACAACCAGGAGAATTGCGAGTCCAGCGACACCTGCTACCGCCAGAGCAATGAAGGTGCCGGCGTTGGATTTTTTCGGTTGAAACTGTTTTGTCTGTGACGCTGCGCCGCCGGCTCGTCGTCGAGCTTTTGACAGTGCAGAGGAACGCGAAGATTCTTTCGAGAAGCCACTGACCTGACGGGATAGAAAAGGCGCCAGGTCGGATATGTCGGCCGCTTCTTTCCATTCCCCTGCCCCCGGATGATACAACTTGTCGCTGGCTTTGATCTGGCCTGCTTTGACGCGGCTTTTGATCTGTTGAAACTCGAAAGGGCCAACGCTCTGCCCGGCTTCACTCACATACCATTTGCCCGGTGCGGAAGACTTTTTGGGTTCCTTTTGAGCTGGCGTGATTTTTTCAGCGAGGTCCGGAGCGTCAGGAATTTTAATTGCGTTTCCGCACTGACATTTTGCCATCTGACCGGCAAGAGATGCAGGGACAGAAAATTCTTCGCCACAGGAATCGCATTTTACCTGAATCGTCTTCATCCTCAATCCAGCCTGTCTGAAATGTCGAATTGGGCCAATATGATCGTCAAATCTGCCTGCTTTCATGATAACCCATTGTCCGCCTGAACTCAATAGTTGGAACGCAGAAGGAATTTGCGCTGTGGGTCGCTGCGGGTGCTGGTAGCCGTACATTTCCCGAAAATCATGCTGCCTGTTCCCATCGCGCCGAGCGAAAATGTCTGGTCTCAATCATTCTGTAAGCCTGCAATCCCGCTTCTTGACCGCGTATCCTGCAGACTCGAGTTCAGCTGAGTCCGCTCGGGGCGGACGAAGGGGGACTTGAGGCGGACAAATGCCGGAAAATGCCAGGTAGCTGTAGGTCCGCATCGCCGAGGCGGACCTGCCGTTGGTTGTTCTGCTGTTTTGCTCCGAGACCTGCCGGTTTATGGTCCGCGTTCTGAACTCCAGCCTCCGGCTGAAGTCCAGTCCGCTCGCGGGGGGCCAATGGGGTGAAAAACCGGTTCTATAAGCTGTGCGGTCTTGCGTAAGTCTCCTGAGGTTCTACGGCAGAAAGTAGCACTGAGCACACCCGGGGCGGATAAACATCCCTGCCGGCACTTTATTTTGTCCATATCAAGACCAACGTTCCCAGCACAGGTCTGTTGTCGAGAGCTTTCTCCGTGCATTGAAGCAGGTTGTGTGGCCGATTCTTTGCTTAGCAAAAGCGCAGCTATAATTAGACTTCTGCTACGGGAAAAGGAAAATAAATGTGGGCGAGTGCTACACAACAAGCCGCCCACGCGTTTCCTGATATGTTTTAACCCCTTTCGGAGAAAGCTTATACAAAAGGCGATCCAGATATGGCAACGCCTGAGAGAGTGCCCAAAAAGAGCTTGACTGCGCCAGCAAAGGCGTTATAATAGAAATGTGACATTAGACTTTAGCGAGGGGTTTGGAATTTTATGGCGCTTGCACGGGTCAGTCGAAACACGTTGCGAGAACAGGTATATGAGTCCCTCAGGGATGAGATTGTTTCCGGGGGATGGGAAGTCGGCTCGCGTCTGCCTTCGATGAAGCAACTGGCGGATGTTTTTGGGACCTCCATTAACCCCGTTCAGATGGCTCTGGAGCGGTTGGAAGAGGAAGGGTACGTTGTGAAGAGTCACGGTTCGGGCACGTATGTTGCTGACCGTGAATCGACCGCGGGTGGGGCCAGCGTGGCGGTCTGTTTGAGGGCCCGCGCGCACCTCGATTCCGAGTTGACTATGAACATGGCGCGCGAGTTGCATCGCGTCGGGACGTCGCCGATCGTTGTTGACATCGATGAACCCGCCAGTGCGGAACTGATGACGGAGCTGGCGCGATCGGGAGTGGAGATTTTCGTCCTGAAAGGCCATTCCCATTCGCAATTCGGGCTTTTGGAAAGGGATGTCTTTCAGGGCAAAACGGTTGTCGCGGTGATTGAATGGGAAGGGCCAGAGCGGGAAGACCTCTACCGTGTGATGTCCGATCATGCAGCGGCGGGACGTCAGGTGGCTCGTTATCTGTGGGAAAGAGGGCACCGACGGGTTCTGCTCATCGCGCCCGGGATGGAGAAAATCATCCAGACGGCGGGTTCTTCCAGTCAGCGGACCGGTCAACTGAAAGCATTCTCGAGGGAATTGGGCCGACTGGGTGGCGAATGGACCGCCATCAGGTCCGACGCGAGCGGCGTCCAGGAGGGAGAGCTGGTGGCTGTTGAGGAGGAAAAGCTTGTGAAGAAACTGAGCGGCGAGAACGCCTGTACTGCGATTTTTGGCTTCCGGGACGTGGAAGCCGCTGCTGCGCAG
>JAGXLK010000462.1 GCA_018334735.1 Planctomycetota bacterium
AATTTCCGGAAATATCAGTTTCACCGGCAGAGCTTACTAAGGACCCTGCAGCGCCCCCGATGTAGTCTACCGCGACTCGCGGTCGCACGCACTCCAAAGCCAGCGCGGCGCGCTGGCAGGGTACCACCATACATACGTTGATTTTTGTTGCGTCCCACGGCGGCGACCGTCTTCCGGAACCCCGGGATGTTGGCGGCATCGGACCGTGGGATGTGCCGCGCGCCAGCGGCGCGCTGTGTCATTCCGGAAAACGTTGGATACCGCACACTTTCATTTTCGGTGGTTCTGGGGTAAAAATCGGCATGCTGCGGTCCAGCACAGTCCTCAGCGCCGCTGAGAGCACGTTTTTTGGTAAATAGTTTTTGCCCTATTCGCAAACTGCTGCACAGCTGATAGTTACAATCAACGCAAATGGTTCGGATTGTGAACGGTGTTCAATAAAGATTCTACCCTAACTGGGCAATAATGGCTTCCAATTATCCGTAAAATCCGGGCCAGGGGAGAAGGTCGCAGGCAAGAGTGTACCGGTTAAGCCCGGAGATACCACTTCATCGGTCATCGCGATCCCATCGCGCGATGGGCGAAACAATCCTGCTGGGCTCCGTAGCCCCGCGCGGAGGAGGCTCGTCGTTTTGTGGTGGGCCTTCAGCCCATTTTTTTCAATGCATACCTTTACCCCAGGGCTCCGAGGGCCTGCGGCCCTCGTCACCTCGGGCTGTTATATGCGGCCCTTTCAGGGCGTGCGATCGGCGATGGTCAGCTTTTTGCGAAAGAGCAAGCGTAGCGGAAAAGTCGCAGGCAAGACACTTGCGTACTCAGATCCGGATTTTCAGGGAGAAAGCTAAAGAGATTGCCCGCCGGATCTTTGGCCGCTGGTCGCTACCGATTATCACACCGCAAACTTCCTCCGATACAAAAAGCTCGCCGGGCGGGCATGTTTTGTCGCAATTTTCACTGCGTTTTTTGGCCCTGCTCCGGCGAGCTTAAAGTGTGTACCGTACCAACTTGCCGTCTTCAAGCTGGTGTTCTGGGTAAATTTTATACGTGTTTTATCGGGGCCACCCGATCAGCTGTTGTTCAACAGATAAAGTCCGGCGTTGAGATATGTGGCAAAGAGAACCCATCCCAAATACGGCCACAGCAGAACAGAGGCCAGTCTGTGCGAGTTCCAGAACACAAAAATCATGGCCGCGAGCGTGATGTCGATCAGCGCGATATCGACCAGAGCCCACCCCGGGCTCTGTAGACCGAAGAAAATGCTTGTCCAGCTGAAATTCGCGGTCAGGTGGACGAGTATTAGACCGTAGACAGCATAGGGCCGATCCGCCCATGTCTCTCTGACATACAGGAAAATCGACACGGCGATCATAGCATAGAGAATCGTCCAGACCGGGCCGAAAATCCAACCCGGGGGAGTAAGCGGCGGTCTCTCCAGTTCGGTGTGCCAGGTATTCATCTATGGAAGTCCTTGAGTTCACAGTTCAATCAGCAGTCACTGTGATTCAGGATTTGTCTCGTTTTCCCTTTTTTCTCGGCTCATCATCCCTGGCTATGTCCAGGCCGACAAAACCAAGAAGAAAATCGACGATTTCCAGTGGGTTGATGCCGGCCCGAGCGGAGACGATCCCCAGAGTGGCTCCGGCTTGCAGGTCTGTGGCCGTGTTGAAAGGAGACAGCCCGAGTTTCCCCTTGTCCAGTTTTCTTCTTTCGAATGGGAGCCAAAAACCGACCCTGTGAAACTTTTCCATACCTCCCGCACCTCCCTTTCTTGTTGTGTCAGCGATATAGGAGGCGAAAAACGGGTTCTCGGCGCCGAGCCTGTTCGCAACGATAACGAGGGGGAATGCGCCCTCCATCTCCGACCATTGCCCCGAAATGTCTCTGTTCTCGTGTCCGACTCTGTAGGTGTAGGACATAAGGCCGAGGGAGGGGTGTGTGAGGTCGCCGATTTTGACATCGGCGCTCAACCCCAGGCCGACGCCAATCGAGAGGCGACCACAGTCTTTTAAATCAGCGATGCGATCACTGGCGCAGCCGGAGCCCAGCAACAGCAGCGCGAGAACAGCAATACCTTTCTTGATTCCGATCATTTTCGACCTCTATTGGCTATTATACAGATTCTACCCTTGTGTGGTGGCAAAAGGCCGGCTCGTTACTGGTCGGCGTTCATTGTCTTACTGGCGGTTTCGTAGGTGAATGTCCTGTACGATTTCCGCCGCCAGAAGGGCGACAGCAAAACGCCTGACCACGAAACATGATGAGGGCCATCGTCTTGGATAACACGGACTTTCTGACCGACAGGCATATCGCCTCTGAATTTGACGACCACCTGGATTGTGCCTTCAAAAAGACCTTCAAGTAGAGCATGGAGGGTCAGGGGATTTTCTCGACCAAAGTGGATATGCCACACATCAGAGAACAATATGTTGTCGCTCCTGGAAACCGTAAGGCGAAAGTTACTGCGGGTTCCTCTAACGTCAAGATGGACAAAATCCCCCTCCTCGCAAATCGTGAGAGGATATTGCTCTTTCATTGTTGCCAGAACAGCTTGAATTTCGTCGCACATATTTCCTACTGCTAACAGGGGCTTTCTAACCTGCATTAACTTTTACGCAAATACTACCTGTGGAGCGGCCTTCATTCAAGGGTTTCTCCGTGCCTTTTCGGCCAGTTTGCCGGATATTTGACGGATAGTGTGTTCCAGGGCAAGATTGTGCGGCGCACCGGCTATTATACGGACGATAGCTGCCAGCATCCTGGGGAGGTGGGGCGTTTGTGCCAGGAGAACGAGGCGGCCTGATCGTGGGCGCGGTCTCATTGACCGGGTCCACAGCGTTTGAATTTGGCTTACACGAGAACAAGAAAGAGAGCTCCATATACAAGAAGAAGCGTGATCGGGATAACCGCCGTCCAGGGGCAGCCTCGCGCACGGGCACAGATCCAGAAGGTAAGCCCCAGGAACGCAAAAACGCTCCCGACCGTTGAAAACCGATCAGAAGTTCGAGCTAAGCGGTTGGATTTTCCCCGGACCTCCTCATCCGTTTGTCTCTCCCCGGATGTAGAAACAGCCACCGTCTTTGCACCCTCAGAGGCTGCCTTCATTGCGACAACCTCGCAGACAATTGCCACAAGCAGAAGAACGCAGGCGAGAATGTAGAAAGTTTTTATCTTCCAGGACATAGCCGCCAATTATTTTTCTCCCTTCCGCTAGCCCGGATTTTACGGATAATTTGAACCGACTATTGCCAAATTGCACGCGGCTTGTTTATTGGACACCGTTCATAACTCTTCTGAGCCAAAAATCCGGGCTTTAAAAAAACGGCGCATAAATCTGACAACTTAAAATCAGTGATCAGCAACGAGACGAACGCTACGTTGCGAAACGATTGGCTTTAACGCCTTTTTTATAAGGAAGATACAGACATCTTCCGGCACAGTAGCACTGGCCGGAAATTGTGAACACTTTTTGTTGTTGTAAGTTCTTACGCCTGAACGGCATGCGCCGTTTTATATAGCCTGCATCCGTAAGATGCAGGCTGGTGGTCCGTTGCCTCGTGCTTTGACTCCTGAATCTAATTGTACCGACCCCGGATAGTCCCATCAAATCTGGAGACCTCAAGGAATTTGCCCTGTGGGTCGTTTCGCGGT
>JAGXLK010000463.1 GCA_018334735.1 Planctomycetota bacterium
AGTTCCGCGACCTCAGGTCCGTTGGGGGGGCGGAGGGGTGTGGTGAGACCGGTATGCATGTCGCAGTGTTTTTGTGCTGCGGGAAACTGATCAACCGAATAGTCGACCTCTTCGGCCTGAGGGCAGTTCCACGGGCAGCCGCCGCCGTAGCCATTTTTGGCCTGGAAAACCGTCATCGCCGGAAGTATAAACCGCTGCCACAGGCCCGTATCGACCCCTTCCGCTTTCATGGCGGAGACGATTCTGTCGCGTAGCGCCGAAATCTCGTCCGATTCGGCGAGATCATCCAGTTGAAAACGGATGGTGTAATTGTACCAGTTGTGTTCTGCGCCTTCGATTTCCGTTGGCAGGATGAGGCGGGGCACATCTTCGAGACACTCGGTGAACCGGGCGGCGTTTTCTTTCTGTTGTTCCAGATATCCATCGAGTTTTTTCAGCTGAGAACGTCCAAAGGCGGCTCCGAGATCGTCGTTGCGGTACATCCAGCCCAGCGCGTAGACGTGGTAGTCGCGATCTTCGAGCGGCGTTCGGGTTTCCCCGAAGCACCAGACCTGTTTGGCGGTATTCATCATGTCTTCATCGTCAGTGACAAACATGCCGCCTTCACCGGCGCAAAGGCATTTGTTTTGATTGAAACTGAACGCGGCGCAATCACCCCATGTTCCGACCTTTTTCCCCTGGAACGTTGCCCCGTGCGCCTGACACGCGTCCTCAATGACTTTCAGATCATGTTTGCGGGCGACCCCCATGACTTTTTCCATGTCAACGGCGAGGCCGTGCAGGTGGACAACAAGGATAGCCTTTGTGCGTGGAGTGATAGCATCTTCGATCTTGTCGACGTCGATATTTATGCTGTCGAAATCGATATCCACGAAGACGGGGATGCAGTTGTGGTGCAGCACGCAGGTGGCCGAAGACGACCAGGAGTAGGCTGGCACGATAATCTCATCGCCCGCTCCACCACCGCAGGCCGCCACGCACATGTGCAGGGCCGCCGTCCCGGAATTAGTGGTGATGGAATATTCGTTTCCATTCCACTCCGCGAATTCTTCCTGGAAAGCTTTGCAGTTGGGTCCGAACGCGTGACTATCGCCTTCCAAAGACGCCATGACCATCTCCCGGTCGGTGTCATCGATGGGAGGCCAGTTTTTGACAGTTCCCTCGGGGATTGCTCGGTCCCCGCCGTTGATCGCGAGCTTTTCGGTCACTTCGATTTCTCCCTGTTGGAGGATTACTTTTCGCAAACGATTTTCTAAGAATGGAACATAAATTCGACGCTTTGTCCAGTCCGATCGGGAAATCGGCCGGGTTCATGGCAGAGCGATGCTAAGGGACGAAAGGGACGTAAGGGACTACGTTTTGGTGCGATGCAGTGCATACGTTCAACCGCGCCAAATTTTTTCGAGGAGATCCAGGCTACCTTCAACTGTCATATCCAGCGCTTCCGGGACGAGTTTTGAACCGTTGGATGTCCACGTTTCGTAACCGCCGCGTTCGAGCGCTTCAGGGGTCGGGATGTAGCCGACGTATCCGTGCGACATGTGGGCCACGAACGTGCGTTCGGCGGGCGACTGCATTTTGATTTGCAGCTGGCCCTGAACGAACGGTTCGCCCATAACCGCGAGCAAAGCGATATCGCCGATCCGGAACGCCTGAATTTCGTAGTCGAAGACCGGTGATTCCCGGCGAAGGCGGTCGATGTCGAGTCGCATCACGGCGTAGACCCAATCCCAATCGGCAGCGATGTTTTCCAGACCGTCTTTCCAGATCGGTTCGGGATGTTTTTCGAGCAACTCCCGTGCCTCTTCCAGCTGTTCGGGCGGCACTTTACGTAACGGTATTTCAAGGTTGCGGGAAGCAAAACCCAGCTCGCCGGACTCCTGCAACGAGAGGTTTTTCAAAAGCGGGCGGGTCGTCTCCAGAAGGTCCGTGGCCATTTCATCGACCGTGTTGCGGTGGGCTGGATTGAGGTGATCGTTGTGGTGAACGTTGCCGCAGCACCCGTTGGCGACCATCGCGACGCAGTTGTCGTTGTAGAAGTTTTCCACGCCGCGCGCCCATGCGCCGGGCCAGCCGCCGGTGACGTACCGCTGGGGGTAGCCGTGGACAGGATGGCAGGTGTAATGGAGAAGAACCGCAACCGGTGCCAGAGATTCGGAGATCAGGCTCATCACGCCGACTTCGGGGTCGATCGGGCCTTCGATGTGGAGAATGTTGGACATATCCGCTCCGCCGGGATGGCAGACGGCCGAACCGTCCCGGAGCACAAAGCGGCGGTTGAACGCCACCCGTGATTCGAGGCCGGTTGCGAGTCCAATTCGAACCGGTTGCATGTTTTCGATCGCCTTTTCGATCGCTTCGAGGGACCGCTCGACGGCGAAGGGGTGGTAATCATCGTCGCCGCCTTTCAGCCAATCCATATCCGGAGGAATATAGTCCGATTCGTAGTTGAAGAAAAAGTGACCGATGCTGGGGGCGGCATGGTTTTGCACCGTGTGCACCATGACGGCTTCTCGCGGAAGACCGAAGCGTTCCGTGGCACCGTCGCGAATCTTGTCGGACCATTTGCGTGTGATGGCCAGGACGTCCAGCGAGAGAAAACAAATTTTCTGCGAGCCGGACTGCAGGACAAGAGCCCGGGCGAAAAGTGGATCGACCAGCATTTCCGCCGGCCGTCTGCGTCCGATATCGCCCGCGAGCTGGGTACCCAGCGAGGGAGTGATATCAACTTTTGCGGTGCCGGCCAGTAGTGCGGGGGTTTTTGTTTTCATCTGTGGACCTCCGAGTGATTCCAAGGAATCAGGCATGAATTTTTTAAGTGACCTGAGAACCGCAAGCGACGAAAGAGACTGGAGTTTGTGTGCTGTGCAAACTCGTCAGAGTTTTCCGAAGGTAAATCTTAGTCCGGTCGGTCAGAAAATCAAGCTATGTTGGAAGAAATTTGCGCTGAGGCACATTTCGCTATTTGACAACGCCCGGGAGCTGTAGGTCCGCATCGCCGAGGCGGACCTGCCGTTGGTTGTTGGTCTTTGTGTTGCACAGCCTGCGGGCCTTTGCACCGCGTTCTGAACTCCAGACCCGCGGAGCGGGGCTGAAGGCCAGTGCGCTCGCGGGACCGGGAGACTGGAATTGTCCGCCTCCGGCGTCTTTGAGGCGCGCGAACGTTGAATCCGATGGGTGAAAAACCGCTTCTTCAGACTGGAGCCTCCAACGCATGAGGCTATGGAGCGCAAGGAGCCTGTGCTTTGCGGTTGAATCAGTTCTTCAACGCGTCTTTTAGGAAGGGCTCAAACGGTCTGTCCCAGATTTCCGGGAAACGCATGTTGCGGAGTCGCAATGTGTGTTCACCGGCCGGCACGGTCAAGCCTATCAGCCACGTATTTTTGTAACTTCCCCAACCGCTGGCCGGATAATCGGTCCAGCACGCCATCCATTGCTGTCCGTCCACGTAATACTGCGGCCGAATGATGGCCGACGGGTTGGTTACGTGTAGCACCCGGCGTCGGCCGCGCGTGTGAATCACGATTTCCTCCCCGTCGATTCGTGCCTCAAAGGGACCTTCGCCGTAGATGCGTAGTTCATCGGTGAGTTCCACTGACTTGATTTTCTTTTCGTAACCGTTCTGGATCTTATGTGTCCCT
>JAGXLK010000464.1 GCA_018334735.1 Planctomycetota bacterium
CGTTCTTTCTGCTTGTCTTTGAGGGCGTGATCAATACGCACGATGTTTTCGGAAGGACGAACCATCACCCGGGTAATTCCCACCCGGCCGTCTGGCTGAATTTTGACTTTCCCGGGCGTCTGGAGCTGGAAGAAGCTCATCTCCGGAAGGGGGTTAAAACCCACGAACGTCCCCGATACTGGATCGGTCTGCAGGTACCCCATCGTTCCCCTATCCGATCGTAAAGTGGCCCCGTTTTTCTTGAGCACCGGGGCACGGCCCTGTTGAGTGATAGTGGTGTCGCGGGAGAGGTTTTTTTCAAGGTAAGGCCATTTGCCGTTCACTTTTCGGTACCTGAACAGATGGGCGGTGTTTCCTCTTCGTCCACCGTGGTACATCGTATTCACCCCCATCTCCAGTGTATCATCCCCGCTCTTGTATGTTACGTCCATCACGTGGTCGTCGGGGTTCCAGCTGGTCTCCAGGACCGCATTCTCCATATGGTTCTGAAAATCATTGAAATCCTCGTACTCGGTGCTGTCACCGTATTCAATGATCCAGCCGCCGTAAACAGCATCCATCTCTTTCAACCTGTCGGCCACTTTCTGGGCTTTCTCCGTTTTGAGATTATAACTTTCAATCGCCAGCCTCGCCTGCGTCTCCACACCGGTGTTCTTGCTGGTCTGCGGTTCCGGCTGATGCAGCCGCACACCGCCCCCCCCAAGATCCGTTGCCGGGAGAGGGATAATGCCGATGTAACTTTCTCCGTCGTGGATGGTAATCAGCTGTTCCGTGTTCGCGGTGGCAGGGATAGAATTAACAGGCTCCTCATCGACGTAAATCTTCCATGAAGGCTCGGGCTCTTCGTAATTATAGAACGCAATGGTGCTTTTCAGTTCGCTCACCTTTTTGCCTCTTTTGAGGTGCTTCGCTTGCGGGCTGGTGACCACAATCATTTTGTTTTCGTGATGCAGTGTGGCCTGCATACCGTGCTTGGGCCGCCAGCCCCCGCCCGGATTCCCCAGATGACTGGTGTTAATGCCGTAAATCACGTCCATGGTGCCGAGTTGCTGGACCTTTCGCACAGTCTTTCCGTCTCGCCGCCATTGTCCGAGAATCTGCACAGTGCCGGCGGTGAAGTCCGTGCTGGCCAGTCCGTAGTGCTCCCCGAGGTAGGTACGGCGCCAGAGTGGATTGTTCTTGTGGTGACCCCATTCCGTATACGCGTTGGTCATTTTGTAAGGAAGAGGCTTTTTGTCCACAAGATTGGCAAACCATTTCGGCGCCCACGGACGAACCATCGTCATTTGCTGTGCCTCCACGGGGCTCACATCATTGCCAAATCGCTTCATACCATGTGGGATTTCCCCCTTGTTCAAATCGTGCAGCGCCCCCTTACGAGACAGAGTGTGCACGACGTGCTGTGTTCCGTCCTGGGTGGCAAGCAGGTAGTCCGGCGTACCTGTTCGCGTGGATGAAGCGAGGAAATGACGAAGGTGAGGATGGTAGGCCGAAACCAGTTCTTCTACCGACTTTGCAAGGATGCTCCGGCCCATCATTCGATCAATGTGTTTCGGCCCGAAGTCGGCAAACATTTTCTGAGCGACCAGGGTCAGAGCAAAGTAATAATGGTCGATGGATTCCTGGGTTGATCCGTCCAGCCAGGTCCACTGCCGCAGTGGATAATGTTCCAGCCCATACCGACCGTCTTTCATCGCGTATTCGGAATCGATAATCGCTCCACCGAGGAGGGCACCCATCGAAGCGGTATGGTTGAAGTTCATGGTGCTTGTGTTGTGGGTAAATCCACGGCGGTAAAAACTGGCATTCCCCCGCCAGTCTCCCGTTTTCCGGTAATACTTCAGCGGAAACAGTTGTCCCCATTTGTTGCCCACGTTTGACATAGGATGCACAAGTTCGCTGGTTGGGGTATCCGGTTGGAGCCAGGCCGACCAGTAGTTATAGAAGTAGTGGTTACTCACGTAGTCCGGCAGTGTGGATTCATACCTGTAATATTCAAGCAATCGCTCGGCGTTGTCCCAGCCAGCCCAGTAACGGGGTTGTTCCTTCAGCAGGGTTTTGACCCATTTTTTATATTCCTCGGGAGATTGTGGGAGGGAACGGCCATGATAACTACGAAGTTCCTTCAGGCGTTCCCATTGCCAGTCCGACATCCACTCCCGGCGTTTGAAACCCCGGTTGTCCAGTCGTCGCTGAATCTCCTTGTCGGAGGGGATTTCAAGAGGACGTGATCCGGCTTTCTCCGTCCCCTTCAGTTTCTGAGCCAGTGACGCGACGTCCGCACGCGGCGGAACGGACACGGAAACTGAATCGCCCTTGCTGAACGTTACCGACAAACGAGGCGGATGGATCTCGATTGCCCGGCCACCGGTAGAGGCAGCCCACGGATACGATCCCGCCTGACGAAATCGAAAATCGTAGGTTTCCCATTTACAGAGCATAAAACCGCAATCGGCCAGCCGACGAAGACGCTCCCCGAGAGAATCTCCAAAGGAACGATCGGTAACCGACGCGGTAACGTCCATGCGTGCGGGGGTAATTGCGGTGGGATCCTCGATGATCGCTTCTTTATGACCGGGTTGTTTGTCGGCGTGCATTACGTATTTCGGCCCGGCTCCTAAGGCTTCCGGCCCGACCATCGGATCATCAAGGTTTTTTGCCTGAAAGATGGAAACTCTCGTCGGACCAAAACGTTTCGAGAAAATATCGCTTTTTTTGCTTTCTGCTCCCGCTTTATTCCAGAAAGCGGTATCTTTGATCCAAGCATTGAACGTGGGACCCAGATCTCTGTCGGCCTTCCACGGGTCTCGAAGGGCCCAGGCGACAGCATGCCAGTTTGGCCGAACTTTCTGATACTTTTTCTTAACCCCGAAGCTGCCTCGCTGATTATAGCCTTCGGGGAACACTTCCGTCCGCCGGAAAGGCAACAACAATTCCACTTTCTTGATCGCATGACCCTTTTCGAGTTTGTGTGAGATCTGTTCTGCCGCGTCGGGAAACCGGACCAGAAGCCGCCGGTGAACGGCGTCGAATTTCAGATTGTCAAGAATTGGTTCGTCCCAGCCCGATTGGAATCCACTGATCTGTGCCGTTTCCGCTTTATCAATGGTAAGGGTGGTCTCCTGCGCATCGGCCGAAATGGGATGACCTAAAGCTAAAGAAAGAAAAAGCACAATAAAAAGACCTGGTAGACATGTGGCAAAGGAATAGAACCGCTGGTTTCTCATCTCAATCTCCAGTCACGAGAGAACAAAAGGCAATAGACGCCGTGGTGGCCCGGGAATACTGCCTCACAATGGCCAAAAAATCTCGAGTTTGCGTATTGCCATGACACAAAACATCCCGGCATTTATAATGTCGTGTCCAAATGACTTTTCCCGCGGAATAATCAGGTGTATCCAGGCAATATGACTCTGCTGTGTTCTGGCATGATCACCGGCCATCATAGGGTAAGATTTCCGCCCTTGCAAAGGGCTCGGCCCCCCTTAGAACCCGAAAACACCCCCGAACTTCTGAGTCCACCTCAGTCGCGTCCACGGGACAATCCCTGGCACATGCGCCACACTCCATGCATGCATCCCGATCGCTGATATCGTATGTGGTATAAATGAAAGTCGGGGCAGAACTGGAGTCGAT
>JAGXLK010000465.1 GCA_018334735.1 Planctomycetota bacterium
CGATGGGTATGATTCTGCTGATAAACTTTTGGCCCGTGATGATATCGATGGTGTTGTCCTGGCCGTTCCCAACCAACTGCATGCGCCATTAACCGTTCAGGCGTTGCGGCAGGGGAAGCACGTTCTGGTGGAGAAACCCATGTCGCGAAACGTCGCCGAAGCCGAACAGATGATTGAGGCGCGCGATGAAAGCGGCAGGGTGTTAATGGTGGGCATGAACCAGCGGTTTAACCCCGCCCATCAGCTGATTAAGAACGCAATGGATGAAGGAGCTATCGGCAATTTTCAGTACGGTCGGACCTCTTGGACACAGGATGCTCCGCACGAGGGGTTATGGGGGAGGGGCGACTGGTTTCTCTCCGACAGTTTGGCCGGCGGAGGACCCATGATCGATCTGGGAATTCACCGTCTTGATCTCGCTCTCTACTTCCTCGGTTTCCCCGAAATAAAAAGCGTCCTCGGTCTTTGCAACTCAGGGATAGGGCGAGAAGAGGCCAAAAAACGAGGGAAAAAATACGATATTGAAGATAGTGCCTTCGGTCTGATTCGCTTTGAAAACGGAAGCTGCCTCGAAGTTGAAGCAAGCTATTTCCTGAATACTGATAGTCCCGGACAGGATACCGTGCTTTACGGTGTTGATGGCATGGTACGGACATCAGCCGAATTTCCGCTCCAAACCAGGGGGCCAGAAGGATTGAGACCGCTTTCCGTCGAAGCGGAGGCCAATCATGCCACATCCTGCGTCGAGCATTTTGTCCGGGTTCTGCAGGGAAAAGATGAATTGATCCCAACGCCCGAACAGGGGCTGGAAGGGATGCGGATCATTGAGTCGATTTATCAGTCAGCACGGACGGGGGAACCTGTCTGTTTCTCGTAAAGGTATTGCTGAAGGAAACGAAAAAGCGGTATTTTTTCCTTTCAAACGGGACAATTTGGGAGTCTTAACTGTGGCTAACAAAAACAAACCGAACATCCTATTCATCCTGACGGACGACCAGCGGTTCGATACGATTCATGCCCTGGGTAACGACGAGATTTCGACGCCAAATCTCGATGCGCTGGCGGACGAGGGGGCCACCTTCACCCATGCGTCCATTATGGGCGGAACGGCCCCGGCCGTCTGTATGCCCAGCCGGGGCATGATAATGACAGGTCGGTATCTTTTCCGACTTCAGGGTAGAGGGCACACGATCCCCCCGGAGCAAAAAACCCTCCCCGAAACGCTGAAAGAGGCCGGCTACCACACACACCATGTCGGAAAATGGCATCAGGATCGGGCATCGTTTAACCGGTGTTTCGACAGCGCCGCGCGGATTTTTGGTTTCGCGGATGGATGGTACAAAACGTACGGAGGGCACTGGAACGTCCCTTTGCACGACTATGACCCGAGCGGCGAGTACCCTCACGAAAATGCCTATATCCTGGCGGAGAATAAAAAGACGAAGCTGCCGGTTGAAGCGGGCGTAGGAGGCGTGCATTCGAATGAACTGTTCGTCGACGCAGCCGTGGATTTCCTGGATCAATATCAGAAGGGAGATCGACCAGCGACAAATGCGGATAAACCGTTTTTCATGTACCTGAGTTTCGTCGCGCCGCACGATCCCCGCCAGTCTCCGAATGATTACGAGGAAATGTATTCCAGCGAGAGTGTCAGGTTGCCGGACAACTTCATGCCACGACATCCTTTCGATAACGGGGAGCTCCGGATTCGGGATGAAGCTCTGGAAGCCTGGCCCCGCCGGCCTCATGCCATCCGGCGGCATATCGCCGATTACTACGCTCTCATCTCGCATCTTGACGCCCAGATCGGACGCGTTATCGACCGATTGAAAGAATTGGGAGAATATGAAAATACCATCATTGTGCTGGCGGGAGACAACGGACTGGCCGTCGGACAACACGGCCTGATGGGAAAGCAGAATCTGTATGACCACAGCATCCGGGTTCCGCTAATTTTCCGGGGACCCGGTGTGCCGCAGAACGTGCGCTCGGACAGTCTGTGCTATCTTCTCGATGTTTTCCCGACCCTGTGCGATTGCCTCGGGCTCGAAGTGCCGGGTTCGGTCGATGGTACCAGTTTGATGCCCGCCCTGAATTCTCCCGGCAAGCCGTTGCGACCTTCGCACTACTACGGGTACTGTTCGTGCCAACGAGCCGTCCGAGATTCCCGGTATAAACTGATTGAATATGCGGCGGACGGCCAGCGGAAGCCCCAGTTTTTCGACCTGGACGAGGATCCCTGGGAATTGAGCAATCTGGCCGAGGATCCGAATTACAATGAAAAAATTGCGGAGTTGCGGGAACAATTGGTGGAATGGCGCGAGACGGCAGGTGATACTCGGGAGGAGGAACAGAGCTTCTGGGATGGAATGGATACTGACTGAGCGGGACCGCGCGAGTATCCGTTTTGCGGAAGAAGAAAGAGAGGACGATTGTTTTATGAGCACGCATGAAAAAAACGACAAAAACGGCATATTTCAGTCTAACCGATCCGATGGACGCTTTGTTACTATTGAAGGTTCTCTGCATGTGCGGTTGAAAAATCTTGACCAGAAGTTGGCCTTTTCGCCGGAAATGAGCGCAGAGGAACACCGTGAATGGCGCGGCAAAGTGCGGACGACATTGCGGGGACTTTTGTGTATACACGAAGAGGGGAAAGACGAGAGTGAAGAACCGCAGATGCTATGGAGCGAGGCGCGAGAGGGTTACGAGCTGCAAAAATGGGAGGCCTATCCCGAACCCTACACCGTGGTGCCTTTCCTTGTATTGGTTCCGGATGGGATTGATGAAACATCTCCCGGCGCGGCGGTAATGTGTTTCCCGGGAAGCAGTGCGACAAAAGAGCGGCTTGCGGGGGAACCGGAGGTGGTTGACTGGCCCGTCTCCACGAAGCATCCGGAGCGTAATAAGATGGCGTGGCATTGCGCGCAAGCGGGGCTGATTGCCGTCGCGATGGACCATCCGGACCGCGGCGAGAGAACCAATAATATGTTCGAGGACAGCCGCTATGAAATCGGGGTGGATGCTCTGTGGCTTGGTCGGAGTTTTGAGAGTATTTCAGTTGCTGAAAAACTACACGTCTACAATTGGCTCAAAACCCGATCATACGTGAATGCGGAACAAATAGCAGTCTCCGGTCATTCACTGGGGGCGAAGCCCGCTTTGCACATGGGAGTTATCCAACCCGACATTGCGGCGGTTGTGTGGAACGATTTCTGTGCGCACTGGCTGAAACGTCAGCTTAGTGTCGTCTCATGGCGGCCACATCTCGGTCATTATATTCCGGGTATGCAACAGTGGTTCGATTACACGGACCTGATGGCTGCGGTGGCGCCAAGACCGTTCTTGATCACGGAGGGCGGTCGCACGGAAGATATCGAACGCATCCTCGAGGCGTGGAAATGCACTGAAACCCCTGAGAATTTCAAGGTGACGTATTACCCCAAATACGGGAACCCCGAACAGCGACCCCACGATGATGATCCACTGTTCGAGGGGATGAGCATGGAGGAGTATTTCGAGTATGCGAACGTCGATGTGCCACACCATTGTTTCAAAGAAAATGTTGTCGTACCATGGCTGACAAATATATTGAGTGAGTAAATTCGTGCAGGAAGGATTTCGGGCGTAAGG